>JAODMS010000133.1 GCA_025464925.1 Arthrobacter sp. | reverse complement strand
CCGAGGCCAGCGAGCTGGCGCCGGCGAGCCAGCTCCGCTGGGTGTACAGATTGCTTGACGGGGGCACCGTGCCGACGATCTGGGCCCACTGGTAGCCGGTGGAGTAGATGCCGGTTCTGGCCCCGATGCTGGCGAAGTAGGCTGCCATGCCCTCCAGGTCGGCCCGGTTGGCGGCCTTGTCCGTGGACCAGCTGTTCTCTGTTTCGACGTCGAGCCACCAGGTGTAGGAGGCGGGGCTGCTGATCCCGCGGATGGTCGCGTCGTCGTAGGCCTTGGCGTAGCCGTACATGTAGGAGCAGGCCGTGCCGACTGATCCCTTGGTGCACTGCCCGTACGGGTTGGGAACGGTTTTCCCGGCGTAGCTGTTGCTGGTGGGCCACCAGGAGCCGGCGGTGCCGGGGTTGCCGGTGTTGACGTAGAGCGCCACCGCGGGCTGGCCCGTCCCTCCGGCGGAGGTGGCCGCCCAGGACAGCTGGGCGGCCAGGCACGGGTTGGTGTTGTTCGCCAGCCCGTTGTTCACCCCGACGATCGCGAAGGTCTGGCCCTTGGGAAGGGCCTGGCCGCACTGGGGCCACGACACATCGATGCCGGGCCCGGCGGCGGCGACTGCTGCGGTGGCCGCGGAGGTCCTTGCGGTGGTGGCGTAGCCGGTCTTGGTTCCGGTGACGGTGACGGTGAGCTTCTTTCCGGCATGGGCCGCGACGGGCTTGTAGGTCGCGGCGGTCGCGCCGGCGATGGAAAGGCCGTTGGCCTTCCACCGATACGTCAGGGTCACGGGCGCCGGTCCCCAGATCCCGGCCTTGGCGGTCAGGGTGGAGCCGACCTTCGCCGTGCCGGTGATGCCCGGAACCGGTGCGGTCAGGGCCAGCGCGGCGGCGACTGCTGCAGTGGCAGCGGAGGTCTTCGCGGTGGCGGTGTAGCCGGTCTTGGTTCCGGTGACGGTGACGGTGAGCTTCTTCCCGACATGGGCCGCGAGGGGCTTGTAGGTCGCGGCGGTCGCGCCGGCGATGGAGACGCCGTTGGCCTTCCATTGATACTTCAGGGTCACAGGCGCCGGCGCCCAGGTCCCGGCCTTGGCGGTCAGGGTGGAGCCGACCCTGGCCGTGCCGGTGATGGCCGGAACCGGTGCCGTCAGGGCCAGCGGTGCGGCGGCGACTGTGGTTACGGCCGTATCCACCGCCGCGTGTGAGGGGGCAAGCGGCGCTAGGGAAAGCATCAGGACCACCACGACGATCAACCGGGTAAGAGTTGATAGAGGCCGGACCCGGTCAAATAGCAGCATGAAAATGTCCTCCAGATGGCCTCGCCCTGAAGGGCTGCGCTAGAGCCCGCAGAACTGCGGACAGCGTGAATCTAGCACGTGAACTTCCAACAAAACATATTTGCCTCGAAAGCAGGCATCCTACGGCGGCCGGGCATTAGCGCAGGCAGGGCGCCGCCAGCCCTAGGATAAGGGGGATGACCACCACAGCCCCGGCACCCTTCAGCCTCCGCAGCATCGCCGTTCCCGCCTTCGGTCCGGCCCTGCTGTTCTGTATTGGCGAAGGCGCGGTCCTGCCCGTGGTCGTGTTGTCCGCCCGGGACCTTGGCGCTTCGGTGGCAGTCGCCGCCTTGATCGTCACGCTGATCGGCCTCGGGTCCTGGTTCTTCAACCTGCCGGCGTCCCTTATCACCCTGAAGTTCGGCGAGCGGTGGTCGATCGTGGGCGCCGCCGCCGCAAGCGCCGTCGCACTGGCCGCCGCGGCAGTGTCCCCTCTTGTTCCCGGCGGACTGTGGCTGCTGGCGGCGGCGATGCTCGTCGTCGGCATGGCCGCCAGCGTCTTCAGCCTGGCGCGGCAGAAGTACCTAACCGAGGCGGTGCCGGTGATCCTCCGCGCCCGGGCCCTGTCCACGCTCGGCGGCGTCAACAGGATCGGCATCTTTATCGGCCCCTTCATCGGCGCCGCCGTGATGCAGTTTGCCGGAATTTCCGGCGCCTACTGGGTCGGCGTCGTGGCGATGGCCGCCGCTGCGGGCCTGGCCGGAACCATCCCGGACCTCGTGGCGAAACCGGCATCGGCGGACGGCGTTCCGGTGCACCAGCCCACCCTGCGCAGCGTTGCGGCGTCCCACGCCGGGGTGTTCCTGACCGTGGGGCTGGGGGTGCTGCTGCTGAGCGCGCTGCGGGCCTCCCGCCAGGTGGTGATTCCTCTGTGGGCGGACCACCTGGGCATGGACGCCACGCAGGCCTCGCTCATCTACGGGATCTCCGGGGCCATCGACATGCTGGTCTTCTACCCGGCCGGCAAGCTCATGGACCGGAAGGGAAGGCTGTGGGTGGCGGTGCCGTCCACGCTCATTATGGGCACGGCCATGCTGCTGATTCCGCTCAGCACCGGCTTCGTGAGCCTGATGCTGGCGGCGCTCCTGATCGGCTTTGGCAACGGCATCAGTTCCGGCCTGAACATGACCCTCGGGGCGGACTTCTCGCCGGACAACGGACGCGGCCAGTTCCTCGGCATCTGGCGGTTCATGGCCGACGCCGGCGCCACCGGCGGGCCCGTGCTGCTCTCCGCAGTGACCGCCGGAGCCTGGCTCGGGGCCGGCGTCGCGGCCACCGGCGTGCTGGGCTTCGCTGCCGCCGCCGTTTTCGCCGTCACGATTCCGCGCCTTAAGCACCGCCGGAACTACTGACTCACTTTGGCTTCGCCACCGGGAGCGGGGCCAGCAGCGCCTCCTGGAGCTCGGGGCTCAGGCTCCCGGGTGCGTCAACATCCACCGCCAGCGCCAGCAACGCCCTGCTGAAGAAATTGCGCGCGGAAGCCGCCAGCGTGATGTCCACGATTTCCCGGTCGCTGAAGCCCAGCTTCCGCAGGGCCAGGGAATCGTCGTCGGTCATGGCAGCGGCATTGGTGCTGAGTTTCACGGCGTAGTCCATCATGGCCACCTCCGCCGGGGACAGGCCCGCGTCGTGGAAATCCCGGGCGACGGCCAGCAGTTGATCCTCGGCCAGGAGCTTGAGGGTTTTCTTGCCGTGGGCCAGCCGGCAATGGTCCGAACCGAGGGCCTGGGCCGCGGCCAGCGTCACCAGTTCATAGCGGCGCAGGCCCAGGGAGGAACTGATGGCCTTGGTCAGGGACTGCCAGGCGAGGAAGGCGTCCGGATTGAGGCTGATGGCCCTGGTATGGCTCGCCACGTGGCCTAGCGAGCGGATGTCGTCCGAATAGATTTCCGCCGTCCCTCCGGTGGCTTCGCCGTCGGAGGGAACTTTCAAAATGCTCATGGTGCGTTCTCCTTTGTGTGCCCGCTGCGGGCGATAGCGTCCGCGAAGACCGGCAGGCTGCGCTCGACCATGTCCTTGCTGGCGGTCAGCGAGATCCGGAAATATCCCGGGGTTTCGAACAGGGTGCCCGGCAGCACGAACACCCCGCGCTCCGCGAGCGCATCGGCGAAGGCGTCATCGTCGTCGGCCGGGGTGCGGACGAACAGGTAGAACGAGCCTTCCGGCCGCCGGAGCCGGTAGCCCATCCCGGCCAGCGCTTCCACCATTCGATTGCGCTTGCGCTCCAGCTGGCCGATGTCGATGGAAAACTGCTCCAGCCGCGGCAACGCGTACTGCAGCACCGCGTTGGGGTAGATCCAGCCCATCGACATCTGGAGGACGCCGAGTGCCGTGCGCAGCCGGCTGCGGTCCGGCATGGCGGCCGGCAGGGCCAGATAGCCGATCCGCTGGCCGGGCGCCAGATGGGTCTTGCCGTAGGAATACGCGAGCAGGGTGTGCGGATAGTACTCGGCCGGGCTGTGGAACCGGGCGCCGTCATACACGATCCTGTTGTATGCCTCGTCGGACAGCAGGTAGATCCTCCGCCCGTTGCTGCGGGACGCCTGCTCCAGCAGTTCGGCCAGTTCCGCCAGGAGCGACGGCGGGTAGATCCTGCCGGTGGGATTGTTCGGGCTGTTCACGATCACCACCCGGGTGCGCGGTGTCAGGGCCGCGGCGATCTCCCCGAGGTCCAGGTCGAACGTTCCGGCGTCGCACCGGACCTTGACCGGAACCAGTCCGGCCTCGACCAGCAGCGGCTCGTAGAAGAACCAGGGCGGCAGGCTGAAGATGGCCTCGTCGCCGGGATCGGCTACGGCCTTCAATGCCAGGGCGATCGCGGTGAAGCCGCCGGTGGTGAGGTGGATGTCCGCCGGCTCGAACGCTGCACCGGTGAGGCGGCGCAGGGATTCCGCCGCCGCGGCCTGGGCTTCGGCTTCGTTGGTCTTGTAGGCGAACCACTGCTCGTTGCGGGGCGTCAGCGCCTCCTTCAGGGCGTCGACATATGCCGCCGGCGGCATCTGGTGCGGGTTGCCGAGGGAAAAGTCGCAGTTTCCCGGTTCGTGCTGCCGCCGCGCATAGACGGAGTCGCGGAGAAACCGGTTGATGGCCTGCTGGGAGGCCACGGACCCGAGGGCTGCTGCGCGCTGTGAAACGGGAGATTCGCCGGTATCGCTCATAACGGTCCCTCGAGAGTATGCAGCGTGCCAAGTCAGCGCGCCGCTGACCAGTCCAGGCTGCGGAGGCCCTCATTCTGGCCTTTGGGCCGCCCGCTGTAAAGAGCCGGAACTCGCCGGTGCCTACCGCTCTCGTGCCGCGTTCCGCCGCCGGGCGGCAGCCCGCCGCTGTGCCCCGTCCCGCCGCCGTACCGCAGCGCCGAACAGCCACACCGCGGCAACCGTGGCGAGGTAGCCGGCGATGACGATCAGCGAGGTTCCGGCCCAGAAGTAGTTGGAGGTGCTCGCTTCCTGTCCCGGGCCCGGGGCGATCTTCAGCAGCGAATAGCTGGCCACGGCGGCCGTGGCCAGTCCGGTCACCACCGGCAGCGCGACCCACCACCGGGAGGTGGCCCAGTGTTCGCCGTAGCCGTCCCAGACGTTCCAGCGCGCTCCGGTGCGGATGATCAGCCAGCCCGCCGGCAGCATGAACGCCCCCACCACCAGGAACGCCGCGACCACGTCCGCGGGCCGGTGCCACTGGTTGATCAGGGTGGACACCCCGGTGGCGACGGCGAAGCTGCCGCCCAGGTAGCCGGCCAACGGCCGCCAGCGCGGCGAGACCATCAGGAACACGGCCCCGGCAGCCGACGCGGCCAGGGTGGTGTGGCCGGAGGGCAGCGAGTTGAAGGCCAGCGTCTCAATGCCGCGGTCGGGCCGGACGGGCACCAGGTCCTTCAGGATCTGGGTGGCCAGGTTCGCGCCCACGCAGGCCGTCACGGCAATGCAGGCTGCGGCCCAGCGCCGCCGCAGCACGGCGACGAAGAGGACCACGACGGTGGCAATCAGCAGGGACAGGGCGGGCAGCCAGTCCAGGAGCTTGTTGGCGGCCTTGCCGGCTGTGCCGTGGAGCTCCACGGCTTCCACCAGCGCCGATTCGTCAATGAACTGCCCCGTGGTGGTGCGCACAAAGAAGTAGTACGTGGCCGCGAGCGCGGCGAGGCAGCCGAGGGTGGCCAGCAGGAACAGGATCCCCGTGCCCTGCCCGAGCCTCCCCTCCGGGCGCGCCCCGGCAGGCGTCGACGCCTGCGAGTACTCCGCAGGCGGGTGGTTACTGGTGCGTTCCGGCCGAAAACTCATCGCTTACAGGTTCCCACAGAACCCTGCGAGCTGTCTGATGACCACCCCGGCGGCACCGGCAGCTCGTTTCACCGCCACCGGATGCCGGTTCGCCCGGGTAGCTGCGCCCGGCAAAGACGAGTACTCCCTACTCGTGCCGGAACCGTTCCGCGGTTCCTAGACTCGGGAGTGCCGGTGCGGTTCTTCACCGGTTTTACGCTCCTTGAGCGGGGCCGGCGGAGACGAGTCTCCTGGACCAGGGACTCACCCCCAGTCGACGCCGGCCTACCAAGGCGCCTTCCGGGCCGCCGGTAGAGTGGCATCATGCCTCCCGCCGCCGCCGCGCCCTCCCCGGGATTCCACGCCGGGAATCTCCCCGATCTGGACGAACTCCTCGCCGGCGCCCACGTGGTGATCCTGCCGATGCGGGTGAAATTCCGCGGCATCCTGCAGCGCGAAGCCCTGCTGCTCCGCGGTCCGCTGGGCTGGGGGGAATTCTGCCCCTTTCCCGAATACGCCGACGCCGAAGCCTCCCGCTGGCTTGCCGCCGCGCTCGAGGCCGGCTGGCTGGGGTTCCCGGCGCCGCTGCGGGACAGCATTCCGGTCAACGCCACCGTGCCCGCGGTGCCGGCGGAGCGTGTGCCGGACATCCTCGCCCGCTTCGGCCGGGTGGACGCCGTCAAAATCAAGGTGGCCGAACGCGGCCAGAGCCTCGAGGACGACGCCGCCCGGGTCGCGGCGGTGCGCGCGGCGCTGCCGGACGCCGCGATCCGGGTGGACGCGAACGGCGGCTGGGACGTCGCGGAGGCCGTTACGGCGCTGACCCGGCTCTCCGCCGTCGGGCTCGAATACGCCGAACAGCCGGTGCCGGACATTGCCGGCCTCGCCGAGGTGCGCCGCCGCCTGCGTGCCGCCGGAGCCCCCGTGCTGATCGCCGCGGACGAGAGCGTGCGCAAGGAGGAGGACCCGCTCAAGGTGGCCCGCGCCGGCGCCGCGGACCTGATCGTCGTGAAGGTGGCACCGCTCGGGGGAGTGCGGCGCGCCCTGGAGATCGTGGCGCAGGCCGGGCTCCCCGCCGTCGTCAGCTCGGCGCTGGACACCTCGGTCGGGATCCGGGCGGGGCTGGCACTCGCCGCGGCGCTCCCGGAACTGCCCTACGCCTGCGGGCTGGGGACGGTGTCCCTGCTCGCCGCCGACGTCACGCGGGACTCCCTGGTTCCCGACGACGGCGCCATCCGCCTCCGCGACGTTCGCGCCGACCCGGAGCTGCTCGCCGAGCACGCGGCCGCACCGGAGCGCCGGGACTGGTGGCTGGACCGGCTGCGGCGCGTCCATGCCAAGTTCGTCGAGTCGATGGAGTTCACCGGGACTTCATCTGCTTGAAAGCTACTCGTTGGTAACGGCTGACAGGGTGGGCGGACATCGTCTCACCCCGTGGAAGGTATCCCATGTCTGCTGTCTCCGGCCGCAAGTTCACCCTGCTCCCCATGCTCGGCCACACCAAAGGCAAGCGCAGCGCCGTGACCTGCGCGCTCAAGTGCGACAACGCCTGCTCCAGCGAGGTCTGCAACACCAGCACCAATGATTACTTCCGCGACATCGCCTCCGCCACGATGTCCCGCCGTACCGCGCTCGGCTTCGGCGCCGCCGGTGCGCTCGCCGTCGCGTTCGGCGGAACCCTGGCCTCGGCGGAGTCCGCGGTGGCCGACGGCGGTCCGGGCCTCGCGGCCGCCGCCAAGAAGGGCTTCCGCAGGTCCAGGCTCCAGTTCACCCCCATCGCCCCGGTTGACGCCGCCGTCGACGCCTTCACCGTTCCCGAAGGCTTCAGCTGGCAGCCGGTCATCCGCTGGGGCGATCCGCTCTTCAACGACGCACCGGACTTTGACCTCAACAACCAGACCGCAGCCGCCCAGGCGCGGCAGTTCGGCTACAACAACGACTACACCGACATCCTCGAGATCCCGGGCAGCAAGGGCCGCCGCGCGGTGCTCTTCGCCAACCACGAATACACCAACGAGGCCATCATGTTCCCGGCCGCGATGCCCGCCGCCGAGGTCCGCGCCGTCGCCGCCGCGGCCCACGGGCTCTCCGTCGTGGAGCTGGAGCGCAAGAATTCCAACCAGCCCTGGAGCTACGTCAAGGGCGCCAGGCTCAACCGCCGGTACCTGAACTCGACGTCGTATGAGCTGACGGGACCCGTGGCCGGGTCCGCCCTGGTCCGGACCGTGGCCGACCCCACCGGACGCCTGATCAAGGGCACGCTGGGCAACTGCGCCGGCGGCACCACCCCCTGGGGAACGAT
>JAODMS010000016.1 GCA_025464925.1 Arthrobacter sp. | reverse complement strand
ACAGGTTCCGTGGGCGTACCAGGACTTGAACCTGGGACCTCTTCGTTATCAGCGAAGCGCTCTAACCGCCTGAGCTATACGCCCCGATGCCTCATCGGACCGAGATACGACTTTACAGCACATCCCGGCCCGATCTCAAATCGAGGCATTTATCCGGAAGATCTCCGGGTAAATGTACGGGTCTAGTCGTCCGTGAGGGTGACGCCGATGCCGCCCACAAGCGTGGCGGCAATGTTGTACAGCACCGCGGCCAGTGTGGACAGCGCCGTCAGCAACACCACGTTGATGACGGCAATGATGGTGGCGAAGGACGCCACTTGTCCCAGGGAGGCCACCTTCTTTAGCTCGAAGCCGCCGCCTTCCGAGCCAGCCAGCGTTCCAAGCAGGGTGTCCACCTGGTCAAAGATCCCCGTCAGGTCCAGGACGGTCCAGAGCACAATTGCTGCCACGACGGTCACAATCCCCAAGGCGACTGAGAGCAGGAAAGCCATCTTCAGCACGGACCACGGCTCCACCTTGCTGACCAGCAGGCGTGCACGGCGGACCTTGGCCTTAGGAGCTGGCTTGATCAGGCCGGCCGTGTTCTGACCGGGGCGCTGGCCCGGCACCGCGGGAGACTGGCCCTGCGCGGGCCGCTGCCCGGGGACGGGCGGGCGCTGACCCGCCTGCCCGGGGACGGCCGGGCGCTGACCCGATCCGGCAGCGGGGCCTGGTCCCTCCTGCGGACGCGACGGGGTAGTCACGCGCGGGGCGGCGGCGGCGGGCTCCCGCACTCCGCCGGGAACTCCGCTGCTCGACTTGGAATATGAGTCGGAATTACTCACTCGTTACCTCCGGTGTTGTCCTCGTCCAGCTCGGCATCGCCCGATGACTCATCTGGCTCCGGGGCCGGTACTGCTTCTGCCTCTGCGGACCGCTCATGTGGTCCGGCATCTTCAGCCAACGTTACGTCATCCGCCGCGGTTGCCTGGCTTTCGGACTCCGTCTCGGTTGTGTTGGAGCTGCCGCCCTCCGTGCCGTCCGCAACGGTTTCTTCGGCCGGCTCGTCGCCTTCCAACCCGCGTTCGCTGTTGCGGGCGACTTCGATGATGCGGTCGTTCTTGTCCGGCTTGGCAAAGATCACGCCCATGGTGTCGCGGCCCTTGGCCGGTACGCCGGTAACCGAGGAGCGGACCACCTTGCCGCCCTCCATGACCACCAGGACTTCATCCTCTTCGTGGACGATCAGGGCACCGACGAGGTCTCCGCGATCCTCGGCGAGCTTGGCAACCTTAATGCCGAGGCCGCCGCGGCCCTGGAGCCGGTATTCCTCGACGGCGGTGCGCTTGGCGTAGCCACCTTCCGTGACGATAAAGACGAACGATCCGTCCTGGACCACGTCGGCCGCCAGCAGTTCGTCGTCCTCACGGAACTTCATCCCGGTGACTCCGGAGGTTGCCCGGCCCATGGGACGCAGGGCTTCGTCCGTGGCCGTGAAGCGGATGGACTGTCCCTTGCGGGATACGAGCATCAGGTCATCGGTTTCCGACACGAGCTGCGCAGAGACAAGCTCGTCGTCCTCGCGGAGGTTGATGGCGATGACACCGGCGGACCGGTTGGTGTCGTAGTCCTCCAGGCGCGTCTTTTTGACCAGGCCGCGCTTGGTGGCGAGGACGAGGTAGGGCGCATGCTGGTAGTCCCGGAGGTCCAGCACCTGGGCGATGTGCTCGTCGGGCTGGAACGCCAGCAGGTTCGCCACGTGCTGGCCCTTGGCGTCACGTCCCGCTTCTGCGAGTTCATAGGCCTTGGCCCGGTAGACGCGTCCCAGATTGGTGAAGAACAGCAGCCAGTGGTGCGTCGTGGTGACGAAGAAGTGCTCCACGACGTCGTCCCCGCGCAGCTGGGCCCCCTTGATGCCCTTGCCGCCGCGCTGCTGGGAGCGGTAGTTGTCGCTGCGGGTGCGCTTGACGTAGCCCCCGCGGGTGATGGTGACGACCATTTCCTCTTCGGGTATCAGGTCTTCCATGGACATGTCACCGTCGAAACCCATGAGGATCTTGGTGCGGCGGTCGTCTCCGTGCTTGGCGACGATTTCGGCCAGTTCGGTGCTGATGATTTCGCGCTGCCGCTCTTCGGAGGCCAGGATCGCGTTGTACTCCGCGATCAGGGCTTCGAGTTCGGCGTGGCGGTCCTGGATCTTCTGGCGTTCCAGGGCCGCGAGCCGACGCAGCTGCATGTCCAGGATGGCGCGTGCCTGGAGTTCGTCGATGTCCAGCAGCCGCATCAGGCCGTCGCGGGCCGCCTCGGTGGTGTTGGAGGCGCGGATGAGTGCGATGACATCATCGAGCATGTCCAGGGCCTTGAGAAGGGCGCGCAGGATGTGCGCCTCCTCCTCGGCCTTCCGGAGGCGGTACCGGGTCCGGCGTGCGATGACGTCCATCTGGTGGGTGACCCAGTGCCGGATGAATGCATCAAGGCTCAAGGTGCGCGGAATGCCGTCGACGATCGCCAGCATGTTTGCGGCGAAGTTGTCCTGCAGCTGAGTGTGCTTATAGAGGTTGTTCAGCACCACTTTGGCCACGGCGTCGCGCTTCAGCACGATCACCAAGCGCTGGCCGGTGCGGCCGGAGGTCTCGTCCCGCAGGTCGGCGATGCCGGAGATCTTGCCGTCCTTGACGAGTTCGGCGATCTTGATGGCCAGGTTGTCCGGGTTGGCCTGGTAGGGCAGCTCGGTGACCACAAGGCAGGTCCGGCCCTGGAGTTCCTCAACGTTGACGACGGCCCGCATGGTGATGGAACCGCGGCCCGTGCGGTAAGCATCTTCGATGCCCTTGTGGCCCAGGATGGTCGCCCCGGTCGGGAAGTCGGGACCCTTGATGCGCAGCAGCAGCTCCTCGAGCAGTTCCTCGCGGCTGGCTGTCGGGTTGGCCAGGTACCACTGCACGCCATCGGCGACTTCGCGGAGATTGTGCGGCGGGATGTTGGTGGCCATACCGACGGCGATACCTGAGGAACCGTTGACCAGCAGGTTGGGGAAACGCGCCGGCAGGATCGTCGGTTCCTGGTTCTTGCCGTCGTAGTTGTCCTGGAAGTCGACGGTTTCCTCGTCGATGTCGCGGACCATTTCCATGGCCAGCGGGGCCATCTTGGTCTCGGTGTACCGGGGTGCGGCTGCACCGTCGTTGCCCGGCGAACCGAAGTTGCCCTGCCCCAGGGCCAACGGATAGCGCATGGTCCAGTCCTGGATCAATCGGACCAGCGCATCGTAGATGGCGGTGTCGCCGTGTGGATGGTACTGGCCCATGACCTCGCCGACCACACGGGCGCACTTGTTGAAGGAGCGGTCGGGGCGGTAACCGCCGTCGAACATCGCGTACAGCACGCGGCGGTGGACGGGTTTGAGTCCGTCGCGGACGTCGGGCAGGGCCCGCCCCACGATCACGGCCATCGCGTAGTCCAGGTAGGAGCGCTGCATTTCGGTCTGCAGGTCCACCTGTTCCACGCGGTCAACCAACACTGTGCCTTCAAGAACAGGATCGATAGGGCCGGCGGATTCCGCCGGAACCTCGGGTGTTTCGTCACTCATGTTTTATTTCCGTTTCAGGTATATATCGGTTCAGGAATACTTTGGGCGTGGACCGCTAAATATCCAGGAACCGAACGTCCTTGGCGTTCTGCTGAATGAAGTTTCGGCGGGATTCGACGTCCTCGCCCATCAGCACGGAGAAGATCTGGTCTGCGGCCAGCGCGTCGTCCATGGTGACCTGCAGCAGGGTGCGGTGATCCGGGTCCATGGTGGTGTCCCAGAGCTCCGTGTAGTCCATTTCGCCGAGGCCCTTGTAGCGCTGGATGCCGTTATCCTTCGGGATGCGGCGTCCGGCGGCCTGGCCGGACAGGAGCATGGCATCGCGTTCGCGGTCGCTGAAGACGTAGTCGTGCGGGGCATTGGACCATTTGATGCGGTACAGCGGCGGCTGGGCGAGGTAAACGTAGCCGTTTTCGATCAGCGGCCGCATGTAGCGGAACAGCAGCGTCATGAGCAGCGTGGTGATGTGTTGGCCATCTACGTCGGCATCCGCCATCAGGACGATCTTGTGGTAGCGCAGCTTGCTCAGGTCAAAGTCCTCGCCGATGCCGGTACCGAAGGCTGTGATCATGGACTGGACCTCGTTGTTGCCCAAGGCTTTATCCAGCCGGGCACGCTCCACATTCAGGATCTTGCCGCGCAGCGGCAGGATGGCCTGGGTCTCCGGGTTGCGGCCGCGTTTGGCGGAACCGCCGGCGGAGTCACCCTCCACAAGGTAAACCTCGCACTTGGCCGGATCTTTCGAGGAGCAGTCGGAGAGCTTGCCGGGCATGCCAAAGGATTCGAGCGGGCTTTTGCGGCGCGCATTGTCGCGGGCCTTGCGGGCGGCCATACGCGCCTGAGCAGCGGAGATGGCCTTGCGGATGACATCCCGGGCCGGGCCCGGGTTCCTCTCCAGCCAGTCACCGAGACCATCGGTGACCACGCGCTGGACAAAGCCCTTGACTTCGGAGTTGCCGAGCTTGGTCTTGGTCTGGCCTTCGAACTGCGGCTCGGCAAGCTTCACCGAGATAACGGCCGTCAGGCCTTCCCTGATGTCATCCCCCGTGAGGTTGTCATCTTTTTCCTTGATGATGCTCTTCTCCCGCGCATAGCGGTTGATCAGCGACGTCATCGCAGCACGGAAGCCTTCTTCGTGGGTTCCGCCTTCATGGGTGTTGATGGTGTTGGCGTAGGTGTGCACGCTCTCGGAATAGGCATTGGTCCACTGCATCGCCATTTCCAGCGCAATGTGCCGTTCCTTGTCCTCGGTTTCGAAGGCGATGACGTCCTCGTGGACCACCTCGACCTTTTTCCCGGAATTAAGGTGCTTCACGTAGTCCAGCAGGCCGTTGTCGTACTGGTACACAACCGTGCGGTACTCCGCAGCGACTTCTCCTTCGGTGGGAATGTTGTCCAGGTCCAGGTCACCGTCGGCTTCCGGTTCCCCGGCGGGCACCCGCTCGTCGGTCAAGGTGATGCGCAGTCCCTTGTTCAGGAACGCCATCTGCTGGAAGCGGGCACGCAGCGTCTCGAAATCGAACTCCGTGCTCTCGAAGATGCTCGGATCCGGGTAGAACGTCTGGGTGGTGCCGGTCTCGGTGGTTCCCTCGCCCTTGATCAGGCCACCCTGGGGCTTGCCGCCGTCGGCGAACGACATCCACCAGACGTGGCCCTGCCTCCGGACCTCGGTGTCGACCCTGCGGGAGAGTGCGTTGACCACCGATATGCCCACGCCGTGGAGGCCGCCGGAAACGGAATAACCGCCGCCGCCGAACTTGCCGCCCGCGTGCAGGATGGTCATGACGACCTCCACCGTGGGCTTGTGCTCGGTCGGGTGCATATCGACGGGGATACCGCGGCCGTCGTCGACCACCTTGACTCCGCCGTCTGCCTGCAGCACCACTTCGATGTGGGTGGCATAGCCGGCAAGGGCCTCGTCAACCGAGTTGTCGACCACTTCATAGACCAGATGGTGCAGGCCCCGCGGTCCGGTGGAACCGATGTACATGCCCGGACGTTTGCGGACAGCTTCCAGACCCTCCAGCACCGTAATGTCGCTGGCGCCATAGCTGTGGGGCGTTACGGCCTCCGGCTGCGCATTGGCCGCCGAGGCTTCCTCCGCTACTTCTTCCACTGCCGGGGTATCTGCATTGTCGTTAGCCACAGGCGCTTTCGACTCCTCTATTTTCGTTAAGGCCGGCCGTTGCCTCTTTCCAAGGAAAGGGCTTCTGCCAACAGGCACGTCACTGAATGTGCCGGCTGGTCCGTTCACCCGAGGAGCCGTCTACCGCGCGCTGGTATTGCGTCGGAAACGGACTCAGTCAACGTTTCACCGGCGCCCAGTTATCTATCCCAATTCTACCGCGTCAAAGAGCAAACCCCGCATTCGACGGGCCACAACCGGAAGGGAAAGTGCCGCTGGGAGGCCGTTGGCTCCCCCTGCAAGGCTTTAGGGGTCCCGCCCTAGGGTTCCTATACGGCTCTGGGGCGCCAGAGCGCCCTACACACCGCTTGGCGATTTTTCAAGAGTTTTGCAAGGAGTGCTTCAGGACCTGCATTCCCGGGGCACCCTGCGGGCTAGCCGTAGGTGTCCCGGGGACCCCGGCCGTTGACGGTCCGGAGGCCCTTGCGCCAGCTTGGAGCCGCGGGTCCGAGCACTTGGATGCTGGTCACGACGCCGTCACCCAGTTCGGTGCGGAACTTCTCCAGCAAGCTGATGCTCAGCAGGCGCAGCTGCGTGGCCCAGGCCGTGGAATCACAGCGCACATGGAGGGTGGTGTCGGTGAAACTCTCTGGCGTGCAATGGGCAGAAATTTCCGGTCCCACCAGGGTTCCCCACTGCGCCATCACGGAACCGACGGCGACAGGTGAGCTCCAGCCCCGTTCCGCGACGAGCCGTCCGACCACTTTCCCGAGCCCCAGCGGATCCCGGCCGGTGCCGTGGAGCTGCCCGAACCCGCGCGTCCCCCGGGCGCTGCGGCTCGGCTTGGGTGCGCCGGCGCGCGGAGCCGCACGTCGGATTTCGCCACGGGCCGCCGCGGCGTCCCGCATCCGGTTCAGCGCCGCCTGGGCAGCATCGATGTCATCAGGGTCACGGCCCGGCTGCAGACCGCCGTCGGTATCCTTATTCATCGATTCCTCCCGGAATGACCTTCACCCGCCGCCCGCCCAGTTCCGCGGGGATATCGTCCTCGACAGCGGCAGTCACCAGCACTTGCTCGGCGCCGGATACTATTGCCGCCAGTTTACGCCGCCGCTGGACATCCAACTCCGCGAAAACATCATCCAGGATCAGGATCGGCGCGGAACCTCCGGTGCGGGCATCGTCCAGCATCACATAGTAGGAGGCGAGCCGGAGCGACAGGCACATGGACCACGTCTCCCCATGGGAGGCATAGCCCTTGGCCGGCGCCACCCCCAGCACCAATTCAAGTTCATCGCGGTGCGGACCGACCAGGGAAATCCCCCGTTCCCGTTCCCTGCGCCGGGACGCGGCGAACGCCCGGATGTAGCGGTCCGTTAATTCATCGACGGAAAGGAAGCGGAGATCCTCCACCGGGGCGGTTGTTGCCGCGCCGTCCGGGTCAAACGCTCCGGGCAAAGCGGCGCCATCGTCGTCCACGACATTGTGCAGGGTGGAACGGTAAATGGCTCCCGCCTCCTTCGAGCCGTCGGTGAGCTGCGCATAGGCGCTTCCAAGGTGCGGCCGCAGCCGCTCCACCAACTCGAGCCGGGCGTGCAGCAGTTCCGCACCGGCGCGGGCCATGTGCTGGTCCCAGACATCCAGTGTTGCCTCATGGCCAGCGGTGAACTTCCCCGCCCGGGCCGATTTAAGCAGCGCGTTTCGCTGTTTCAAGACACGGTCATAGTCGCTGCGCGTGGCTGCGTGCCGCGGAATGAGGCTAACCAGGAGCTCATCAAGGAAACGACGGCGGTTGGCCGGATCACCCTTGACCAGCGCCAGGTCTTCCGGCGCAAAAAGCACGGTCTGGCAGATTCCGAGGATGTCCCGGGCCCTGACCGGATTACTGCGGTTGATGCGTGCGCGGTTGGCCCGGCTGCTGTTGATTTCAAGCTCAAGCACCGTGGGCTGATTTCCGCGGACCAGTTTGGCCCGGATCATCGCCCTTTCGGTGCCGAAGCGCAACAGCGGAGCGTCTGAACTGACCCGGTGTGAGCTGAGCGTGGCAAGATAGCCGATCGCTTCCATCAGATTGGTTTTGCCGATGCCGTTGGACCCAATCAAGACGGTGACTCCAGGCTCCAGGCTCAGATCAACCTGGGCGTAACTACGGAAATCGGTCAGCGAAAGTTTTTCTAGGTACACGCCGGATTCAGGACTTCAGGCAGGGCTATTTGGCCGGACGGGTAGCGTGCCCGCCGAACTGCTGACGCAGCGCGGAAACCATTTTCATGGCCTGCGAGCTGTCCTCACGGGAGGCGAAGCGGGCGAAAACGGCCGCGGTAATGGCCGGGGCGGGCACCGCATTGGCGATGGCTTCCTCCACAGTCCACCGGCCTTCACCGGAGTCCTCGACGTAGTCGTCAATGGATTCCAGTCCCGGGTCTTCATCCAGCGCCTTGACTAGGAGGTCAAGCAGCCAGGAACGGACCACGGTGCCCTTCTGCCAGGCGCGGAAGGTCCCGGGAACATCCTTGATGATGTCCTTCGCGGCCAGCAGGTCGTAGCCCTCGGCGTAGGCCTGCATCAGCCCATACTCGATTCCGTTGTGGACCATTTTGGCGTAATGTCCGGCACCGATTTGGCCCACGTGAACGAAGCTTTCGGCACGGTCGCCTTCGGGGCGGAGCGCGTCGAAGACAGGGAGTGCGCGTTCGATGTCGGCGGAATCCCCGCCGGCCATCAGGCCGTAGCCGTTGCGGAGGCCCCAGACACCGCCGGACACACCGCAATCGGCGAAGCGGATCCCCTTTTCAGCCAGCGCCGCGCCGTGTTTCTGGTCTTCGGTGTATCGGGAGTTGCCGCCGTCGATCACGAGGTCGCCGGCGTCGAGCTTGTTGCCGAGTTCAGTAATCACAGCATCGGTGATGTCCCCGGCCGGAACCATCACCCAGATGAGGCGCGGTTTCGGAACGGCAGCGAGAAGCTCGTCCATGCTGGCCACATCGGTAACGTCCGGGTTGCGGTCAAAGCCGGTCACATCGATTCCGCCCATGCGCATCCGTTCGCGCATGTTGAAACCCATTTTTCCAAGGCCGATCAGTCCGATATGCACGGGGGAGAACTCTTTTCTGCGCTGGGCGGATGGGGATGGGACCGAGAGCGGCAGCCGCTACCTGGCTGACTCGCACCGACGTCATTTTGACGGCCGACAACGGCCGACACTGCGATTTAGCTGGGCAACCGGACCGGCATGACCAGGTAGCGGTAATCGCCCTGGTCTTCGCCCTCGGCGTCGTGCTGGGCCGTAATCATGGCCGGCTTCGGAGCCGTTGTGAAGGAGAAGCGCACAAATTTGGTTTCGATGACGCTCAGGCCCTCGACAAGGTAATGCGGGTTGAAGGCGACCGTGATGTCGTCACCGGTCAGCTGCGCCTCGAGCTCTTCCGAAGCTTGGGCGTCCTCACCGGTGCCGGCGTCCAGGTGCAACTGTCCCTGGGTGAAGGCGAGCCGGACGGGAGTGTTGCGTTCGGCCACGAGGGAGACACGCCGCACTGCTTCGACCAGTTCCTGGGTCTGTACGGTGGCGTGAATCGGTGTGGAATCCGGGAAGAGCGAGCGGATCTTGGGGTAATCGCCATCGACAAGGAGCGAGGTGGTGGTGCGGCCGCCGCTCTCAAAACCGATGAGCCGGCTGTCGTCGTCGGCGAGGGCAAGGTTGATGTCACCGCTGCTGCCGAGCGTTTTTGCCACTTCGTTGAGGGTCTTAGCCTTGACCAGGGCACTGGTGGAAATTCCGGGGGTAACGGGTTTCCACGGAACTTCGCGCATGGCCAGACGGTATCGGTCCGTCGCCAGCAGGGTGATGAGATCGCCTTCTATCTCCATCCGGACACCCGTCAGGATGGGCAGGGTGTCGTCCTTGCTGGCCGCGATGATCACCTGGGATACGGCCTGGGCGAAGGAATCACCCGGCACAGTGCCGCTGATCGCGGGCAGGGCAGGCAGGGGCGGGTATTCGGCTTCGGGCATCGTGGCCAGGTGGAAGCTGCTTCGGCGGCACGTGAGGGTGACCTTGTTGCCGTCTGTCTCGACCTCCACAGGTGCGGACGGCAGGCTGCGGCAGATGTCTGCGAGCAGACGGCCCGAAACCAGGATTGTGCCTCCGGTCGTGATGTCAGCCGCGATTTCAAGCCTTGCGGAGGTCTCGTAGTCGAAGCTCGAAAGGCTGACGGTCCCGCCTTCGGCTTTGAGGAGCAGGCCCGAAAGTACGGGTACAGGCGGCCGCGGCGACAACGACCGGGCGGTCCATGTCACGGCCTCTGCCAGGACGTCCCGTTCGACTCTGAACTTCACGGAGGGGTGCCGCCTTTCGTTGCTGCTGTCATCGCTCTAAGTCGTCAAACTCTGCCAGACTTCGGCAAGGCTGCCGGACCCCGGCAAAAGGGAAGTGGATGCCATCCCCGAAGCCATAGCCGAGGGCGTGAACCACAAGTCGCTGTCCGGAGGGACGCACTGCAGACAGCTTAGCCCCAAGGTGTGCGTTTCTCCCATCCCCGGTTTAGCACAGGTGGTTCCGGAACCCGGTTCCCGCCGCCGGTCCGGAACGGGCCGAGGCAGTGTGGGGCGCCGGATCGAAACTGTTGTTTGAGGGAATTTCATTTTCTTGGGATTAGTAGTGTTAATAACTGCTGTGGAAACTGTGGATAACTCGATCTCACGGCAGGATTCCGGGGTTTAACCCTGTTCATGGGTTGTGGGCGGGGCAGGTTTTAAACAGGCTGTGGATGGGGATAACATTTTTCGCCGGTTGGCTGATCCACAGACGCCTTAAGGGTTTTAAGCCCATTAAGGCCGGTTGTCCCCTTAACTATCCACAGGGTTGTCCACAGGTGCCTGTTAATAAGGTAGGGATCGCCCGCGGACCGGGTTCAGGAATTGCGTTGCTGCTGCTTGATCCGGTTGGTCAGCTCGGTCACCTGGTTGTAGATCACACGACGTTCGGCCATTAGTTCGCGGATCTTGCGGTCCGCATGGATCACCGTGGTGTGGTCCCTGCCTCCCAACTCCTGTCCGATCTTGGGAAGCGACATGTCCGTGAGCTCCCGGCACAGGTACATTGCGATCTGCCTGGCGGTCACGAGTGTCCTTGTGCGGGACTTGCTGCAGAGCTCTTCCATGCTGAGTTTGAAGTAGTCGGCCGTCTGGGTCAGGATCTGCGCGGAGGTGATCTCCTGGGCACCATCGTCAGTGATGAGGTCCTTGAGCACCATTTCGGCCAAGGCCACGTCCACGGGCTGCCGGTTCAGGCTGGCGAAGGCGGTGACACGGATCAGGGCCCCCTCCAGTTCGCGGATGTTGCTGGAAATCTTGGAAGCGATGTACTCCAGGGCGTCGTCCGGCGCGGAAAGACCCTCGCTGAGGGCCTTCTTCCGCAGGATTGCGATCCGGGTTTCCAGTTCGGGCGGCTGGATATCGGTCAGCAGGCCCCACTCGAAGCGGGACTTCATCCGGTCCTCGAAACCTGCGAGCTGCTTGGGTGGCAGGTCCGAGGTGATGACCACCTGCTTGTTGTTGTTGTGCAGCGAATTGAAGGTGTGGAAGAACTCCTCCAAGGTGCGGTCCTTGCCGGCCAGGAACTGGATGTCATCAATGAGCAGCACGTCCACGTTCCGGTATGTGGTCTTGAAGCTGGCGCCTTCATCGTCGCGGATGGAGTTGATGAAGTCGTTGGTGAACTCTTCGGAATTCACGTACCGGACGCGGATTCCGCTGTACAGGCGCCTGGCGTAGTGGCCGATCGCATGGAGGAGGTGGGTTTTGCCAAGACCCGAGTCACCGTAGATAAACAGCGGGTTGTAGGCCTTGGCGGGGGCTTCGGCTACAGCAACGGCGGCCGCATGGGCAAAGCGGTTGGATGAGCCGATCACAAACGTGTCGAAAACGTACTTGGGGTTCAGCCGGCCGAATTCGTGGGACGTGCTCGGCAGCATGGGCTGCGGCTTCTGCTCGATCAGCTGATCCGCAGAATAGGAAGGTTCGACGACGGGTTCGGGCTCTTTGTGGATGGGCACAAGGTCCGTGTCCACGTCGATAGCGCAGCGGATGTCCTCGGAGAAAACGTTGTGGAGCGCGTCGTCCAGGGCTTCCTTCACCTGGGTCTGCAGGACTTCACGGGTCAGCTCATTGGGAACCGCTACCAGGAGTGTGGATCCGATCAGGCCCTGTGCCTGCGCCAGGATGACGAAACCCCGCTGCCGCGGCGAAACGCGGTCGTCCTGCTCGAGGAGGCTCACCACGCGTCGCCAGGAACTTCCGACAGTATTGGCGTGGTTGGCTTCGTCTACTGTCATCAATCGGTTCCTCAAA
>JAODMS010000244.1 GCA_025464925.1 Arthrobacter sp. | reverse complement strand
TCCATGGGGAGCTCCTTGGCGATGGGCTCGACGAAGCCGCGCACGATCATCGCCATCGCCTCGTCCTCCTCCATGCCCCGGCTCATCAGGTAGAAGAGCTGGTCCTCGGAGACCTTCGAGACGCTGGCCTCGTGGCCCATCGAGACGTCGTCCTCGCGGACGTCGACGTAGGGGTAGGTGTCCGAGCGGCTGATCTGGTCGACCAGCAGCGCGTCGCACAGGACGTTGCTGCGCGAGCCGTGGGCGCCCTCGTTGACCTGCACCAGACCGCGGTAGGACGTCCGGCCACCGCCTCGCGCCACCGACTTGCTCAGGATCGAGCTGGAGGTGTTGGGCGCGGCGTGGACCATCTTGGCGCCGGCGTCCTGGTGCTGGCCCTCGCCGGCGAAGGCGATCGAGAGCGTCTCGCCGCGGGCGTGCTCGCCCATCAGGTAGACGGCGGGGTACTTCATCGTCACCTTGGAGCCGATGTTGCCGTCGACCCACTCCATGGTCGCGCCGGCCTCGCAGGTCGCCCGCTTGGTGACCAGGTTGTACACGTTGTTCGACCAGTTCTGGATGGTGGTGTACCGGACGCGGGCGCCCTTCTTGACCACGATCTCGACGACGGCCGAGTGCAGGGAGTCCGACGTGTAGATCGGGGCGGTGCAGCCCTCGATGTAGTGCACGTAGGAGTCCTCGTCCGCGATGATCAGCGTGCGCTCGAACTGGCCCATGTTCTCGGTGTTGATGCGGAAGTAGGCCTGCAGGGGGATCTCGACGTGGACGCCCTTGGGGACGTAGACGAAGGATCCGCCGGACCAGACAGCCGTGTTCAGCGACGCGAACTTGTTGTCGCCCACGGGGATGATCGAGCCGAAGTACTCCTTGAAGATCTCCGGGTGCTCACGCAGTGCGGTATCGGTGTCGAGGAAGATGACGCCCTGGCGCTCGAGGTCCTCGCGGAGCTGGTGGTAGACCACCTCGGACTCGTACTGGGCGGCGACGCCGGACACGAGGCGCGCACGCTCCGCCTCCGGGATGCCGAGCTTCTCGTACGTGTTGCGGATGTCCTCGGGGAGGTCCTCCCACGTGTTCGCCTGCTTCTCCGTGGAGCGCACGAAGTACTTGATGTTGTCGAAGTCGATGCCGGAGAGGTCTGCACCCCAGGCGGGCATGGGCTTGCGGTCGAAGTACTTGAGGCCCTTCAGGCGGAGATCGAGCATCCACTCGGGCTCGTTCTTCTTCGCGGAGATGTCGCGGACGACTTCCTCGCTCAGGCCGCGGCGCGCGTTGTCGCTCGCCTCGTTCTTGTCGGCCCAGCCGTACTGGTAGGTGCCGATGCCCTCGAGTTCCGGGTTCTTCTCCAGGATGTCGCTGATCACCGACTCCGGCACTGCCGACGCAGCTGGCTTGCGGTCTACTTGATCCGTCATCATGGCCTTCCTTGCTGATGGATGGATAACGTTGCTGGATTGCTGGGGGACGCGACCTCCGCGGCCGCAGGGACGGCGGTGGCTCCGGACGCTGCCGGAGCCGCCGTCGCCCTTCCCAGGGGTATGTGGGTGGTGCAGACGTGGCCGCCGCCGGCCAGCGTCGAGAGCCGGCGCACGTCGACGTCGAGCAGGCGGGCGAAGACGCCGGTCTCCTGGTCGCAGAATGCAGGGAAGGCCGAGGCCAGTCCCTGGATGGGGCAGTGCCCCTGGCAGAGCTGGACGCTGAGCATCGTCGGGCGGCTCGACGGGGTCGAGGAGGAACGGACGCCGCGTGCCTGCGGCATCCCGACGGTCTTGGTCGATCCGACGAATCCGTCAGCCGTCAGGGCACCCGCCAGGGCCTGGGCACGCGCCTCGAGGTCGGGGCCGGCGGCCTCGACGATGGGGCGGTAGCGCTCTTCCAAGCCGGAGAAGCGGGTGCGTGCGAAATCCTCGATGGCCTGGGGACCCGCGGCCTCACCGAGCTGCGTCAGTGCGGCGGTGGCGATGTCGAGGTAGTCGTTGCCCATCTTGCTCTGGCCGCGCCGGCTCAGGACGTAGCGGCGGGCGGGGCGGCCGGCACCCGTGGCGGAACTGCGGACGCGCTTGACCTCGATGAGGCCGTCGGAGGAGAGGGCGTCGAGATGCCGGCGCATGGCGGCGGGCGTGAAGCCGAGGCTGTTCCCGAGTTCCGCGGCGCTCACCGGTCCGCGCTCGAGCACGGCCGACAGCACCCGGTCGCGGGTGCGCTCATCAGGGTCCGGGGAGACGATCTGGGCCATCCGGTCGGCACGGCCGGCAGGGACGCCCGGGGCGAGGCTGTCGTCCGCCGGAACGGCGGCGCGGGGCGATGCGGTCACAGTCCATTCCTCCCGTCGGCGACAAAATACACAACACAAGCATGACCTAATGTATTCCGCACCACCACTTAGGCGAGGCTACCCACCTGCGGCCCTCCGGCCTCCTACTACCTGACGTAGAATATTGGGGTGCCGACAACTTCCCCCGCCCTCGAGATCGACGGCCTGATCAAGGATTTCGGTCCTGTCGGCTCCCTCGACGGCCGGATGGTGCGCGTGCTCGACGGCGTCAGCCTGAGCGCAGCCCACGGCGCGGTGACCGTACTGCTCGGCGCCAACGGAGCAGGCAAGACGACGACGCTCGAGTGCGCCCAGGGGCTGCAGCGTGCCAACGGTGGTGTGGTCCGCCTCCTCGGCCAGGACCCCTACCGGGCGACACCCCAGCTGCGTGCCCGCGTCGGCGTGATGCTGCAGGATGGCGGCCTCCCGCCGTCGGTGCGGCCGCTTGCACTGCTGCGCCATGTCGCCTCCATGTACAGCGCTCCCCTGCCCGTGGACGCGCTGGCCGAGCGCCTCGGCCTCGACGAGTTCGGTGCCGTCTCCATCCGACGGCTGTCCGGAGGCCAGAAGCAGCGCCTGGCGCTGGCCTGCGCGCTGGTCGGACGGCCCGAGGTCGTCTTCCTCGACGAGCCGAGCGCGGGCCTGGACCCGCAGTCCCGCTCGATCGTGTTCGACCTCATCCGGGAGCTCCGCGCGGACGGCCTCGCGGTCATCCTCACCACCCACCTGCTCGACGACGCGCAGAAGCTCGCCGACTACGTGTACATCATCGAGGGCGGCAGCACCGTCGCCGAAGGCACCGTCGCGGAACTCACGGCCGACAAGGACGCCGAAGGGATGCGCGAGCTGCACTTCGAGACCGTTCCGGGCCTGACGCTTCCGTCCGACCTCCTCCCCCACCTGCACCAGCGCGAGCCCGACCCGGGGCACTATGTCCTCCGCGGGCCGCTGACGGCCGCCGACGTCGCGCGCCTGGCCGAGTGGTGGCACGCCTCCGGCGTGATGCCCACCGCCATCACGATGGCCCCCCGCTCGCTGGAGGACGTCTTCCTCGACATCTCCGGACGGAGCATCC
>JAODMS010000095.1 GCA_025464925.1 Arthrobacter sp. | reverse complement strand
CCAGCACCTTGACCCGGACCACCTGCCCGGATTTCACCACCTCGCGGGGGTCGGCGACAAAGCGGTTGGCCAGCGCGGACACGTGCACCAGGCCGTCCTGGTGCACGCCGACGTCGACGAACGCGCCGAACGCGGCCACGTTGGTCACCGTTCCCTCCAGCACCATCCCGGGTCTGAGGTCGGAGATCTTCTCGATGCCCTCGGAAAACGTTGCGGCCGCAAACGCCGGGCGCGGGTCCCGGCCGGGCTTTTCCAGCTCGGCGATGATGTCCTGAACGGTGGGCAGGCCGAACGCTCCGCCGACGAAGTCCTGAGCGTTCAGCGCCGAGTAGCGTCCGGCAGCGGCCCCGCCCGCCGCCATGATCTTCCGTGCCACCGGATACGCCTCCGGGTGCACACTGGACGCGTCCAGCGGCTCCGCTCCCCCGGTGATCCGCAGGAAGCCGGCGCACTGTTCGAACGCCTTGGCCCCCAGCCGCGGCACCTTCTTCAGCTCGCTGCGCCTGGCGAAGCGGCCGTGCTCGTTCCGGTACGCCACGATGTTTTCGCTCAGCAGCGGCCCGACGCCGGCCACCCGGCTCAACAGCGCCGGCGAGGCCGTGTTGACGTCCACGCCCACCGCATTCACGCAGTCCTCCACCACGGCGTCCAGGCTCCGGTCCAGCTTGGCGGCCGTGACATCGTGCTGGTACTGCCCGACGCCGATCGACTTCGGTTCAATCTTCACCAGTTCCGCCAGCGGGTCCTGCAGGCGCCGCGCAATGGACACCGCGCCGCGCAGGGACACATCCATGCCCGGCAGCTCCGCCGCGGCGAGCGCCGACGCCGAATACACCGAGGCCCCGGCCTCGGACACCACGATCTTCTGCAGAGCAGGCGCCCCCTGCCGCCCGCCGCCCGGCCCGTCCGCGGACGCAGCGAGCTGCTTGATCAGCTCGGCGGCGAGCTTGTCCGTCTCCCGCGAGGCGGTGCCGTTGCCGATTGCCACGAGTTCGACTGCGTGCTGCCGGGCCAGGCCCACGAGCGTCCGCAGCGCCTCGTCCCACTTCCGCGCAGGGGCGTGCGGATAGACGGTGTCCGTTGCCACGACCTTGCCGGTGCCGTCCACCACCGCGACCTTCACGCCGGTACGCAGGCCAGGGTCCAGGCCGAGCGTGGCCCGGTTTCCGGCCGGAGCCGCCAGCAGGACGTCCCGCAGGTTGGCAGCGAACACCCGCACGGCCTCATCCTCCGCGGCGGCGAACATCCGGCTGCGAAGATCCCCCGTCAGCCGGGCCAGCACCCGCGAGCGCCAGGCCAGCTGGGCCGTCTGGAGCAGCCACGCGTCGGCGGGCCGGCCACGGTCGGCGACCCCGAGGAACCGGGCCACAGCGGCTTCGTAGCGTCCGCGGGCGGCGGCCAGTGCGGCGTCGTCGGACGGTTCAGCCTCAGTGAGGTCCAGCTCGAGCACCCCGTCCTTCTCCCCGCGCAGCAACGCCAGGACCCGGTGCGAGGGCATTCCGGAGGGCGACTGGGCGAACTCGAAGTAGTCCTTGAACTTCTGGCCCTCGGCTTCTTTGCCCTTTTTCACCCGGGAGACCATCCGGCCCTGGGTCCACAGCCGCTCCCGCAGAGTGGCCGTCAGGTCCGCGTCTTGGGCCACCCGCTCCACCAGGATCGCGCGGGCGCCGGCGAGCGCGGCGGCGGTGTCGCCAACGGAGTGGCTCGCGTTCAGGTACTTGGCGGCTTCGCGCTCCGGGTCCAGTTCCGGCCGCTTCAGCAGGGAATCGGCGAGGGGCTGCAGCCCGGCCTCGCGGGCGATCTGCGCCTTGGTCCGCCGTTTGGTCTTGAACGGCAGGTAGATGTCCTCCAGCCGCGACTTCGTGTCCGCGCCGAGGACGGCGGCCTGCAGCTCCGCGGTCAGCTGGCCTTGGGCGGCGATCGCCTCCAGGATGGTCCGACGGCGGTCCTCCAGTTCGCGCAGGTAGCGCAGCCGCTCCTCAAGCTCACGGAGCTGCGTGTCATCCAGCGTGTCGGTGGCTTCCTTGCGGTACCGGGCGATGAAGGGCACCGTGGATCCGGCGTCGAGCAGCTCGATGGCTGCCTTCACCTGCCAGGCCTGGACGCCGAGCTCGCCGGCGATCTGGGTGACAATCCCGGACTCCTGGGATTGCGGGGTGCCCATCTTTGGGGACGGGGTGGAAGCGGGTGTGGCGGGGCGCTGCGGGAGTTGGGTCACCCTGCCATTTTGCCTTACCCAAGTGTTTACCCCGCCGTGCCGGGAGCGTCCGTGGGCTGCTCGACGTCCTGGATGACCTCGTTGTGGCGGAGGAACCACGGCTTGAACGGCGGATCGAAGCGGGCAAATCGCGGCAATCCTATGGCGGCCAGGCCGGCCGGCAGCACGAAGGCGACCACAAATTCGGCCGCATCATCACCTCCGGGCAGCGGCCCGCTTTGGAGGACCGGCGCCGTCATGACCAGCTTTTGTGATGGCCCGACGCCATGGACCACCGGAGCCGTCATGGCCAGCGCCTTCCGGGGGGCGTTGTTGCCGCTGATGTAGTGGGAGAGGGGACGGAAGGCGGCGTTGCCGGCCCGGTCGAACGTTGCCCTGACAACGACTTCGGCCAAGACGTGCGCTGGGTAGCGACGCAGCTCGAAACCCGGGTAGCGCTGGACCAGCTCGAAGGGTTGCTGTTCAGTCATGGTCTTCAGACCATACGCCGAGCCGGGCACGGGAACCACCGAATCCCGGCGCCGCTGCCCGCCTGATTGTCAGGGGGCTTTGGTAGCTTGGCGGGAAGACATTAACGGCAACGGGGCTACTGCAGCGGGGGCGAAGTGTTTCTTCTTGAACCGGAAGTTCCGGGTCCAGGACAGGACCTGATCTTTTCCGCGAGTGATCTCGTGGTAGCGGCCAGCTGCGAGTACCAGCTGCTGCGGAAGCTCGATGAGAAGCTCGGCCGCACGCCTAAGGCTGTTTTCGCCACCGACGAGATGCTTGAACACGCCGCGAAGCTCGGCGATGTCCACGAACGCGGGGTGCTGGCCACCTTCATTGAGGAGTTCGGCGACTGGGATCCGGCCACGGGCGGCGGCGTCTACAACGTCCTTCCCGCCGAGGCCATGGACCGCGCCACCTTGCTGGCCAAGCACCACGAATCCATCGAGGCCCTTCGCTCGGGCGCCGACGTCGTGTTCCAGGCGGCCTTCTTTGACGGCCAGTTCCATGGGCGCTCCGATTTCCTGGTACGGCAGGCCGACGGCGCCTACGCCGTGTTCGACACGAAACTGGCCCGCCACGCCAAGGCGACCGCCTTGCTCCAGCTCGCCGCCTACGGCGACCAGCTGCTGAAAGCGGGGATAAGGCCGGACCCGGAGGTGACACTGGTCCTCGGCGCCACGGTGCCGCTGCCGGACGGCGGCTTCGACTACGTCCGCAGCAGCCACAAGCTCGCAGAAATCCTTGCCGTTTTCCGCGAGCGGCGGGACCGCTTCCTGACGCTGGCCTCCGCCCACCGGGATCAGTCCGAGCCGGTGCGATGGGGGGCAGCCGGCATCTCCGCGTGCGGCCGATGTGACTACTGCCAGGAGCAGGCCAAGGCCACCGATGATCTGCTTCTTGTGGCGCGGATGAACTCCGCGCAGCGCAAGAAACTCCACGAGCAAGGCATCTTCACCGTCAGGCAATTAGCGGAAGCCCGGTTTCCCGTGGCAAACGCCTTCCTATTGCGCCTGCAGGACCAGGCAAGAATGCAGAGCGGTACCGGCAGCGCCGATGGTGGCGTCCGGTACGTCAGGGACGGCGAAGAACACACCCTGCGCTACCGGGTGATCCCGGAAAACACGCTGGCGGAGCTGCCCCCTCCGAGCGACGGCGACATCTTCTTCGACTTCGAGGGCGATCCTCTCTGGCAGGAAAGCGCCACCGGAGCCTGGGGGCTCGAGTACCTGTTCGGAGTGATCGAAGCGCCCGCCGAGCCGGGCGCTGCGGGCCTGTTCAAGCCGTTTTGGGCCCACAGCCGGGAGGCGGAGAAGCGAGCGTTCCTGGACTTCCTCGACTATGTGGAGAAGCGCCGGGGCAAGTACCCGGACATGCACGTTTACCACTACGCCGCCTACGAAAAAACTGCGCTACGGAAACTCTCCGTGATGCATGTCGCCGGCGAGGACACAGTGGACCAGTGGCTGCGCGACGGGCTCCTGGTGGACCTCTACCAGACCGTCCGGAACAGCATCCGGATTTCCGAAAACTCCTACAGCCTCAAGAAGCTCGAACCGCTCTACATGGGTCAGAACCTGCGCACAGGCGAAGTGAAAGACGCCGGCGCTTCCGTGGTTGCCTATGCGCAGTATTGTGAGGCACGCGGCGCCAACCGCGAGGCGGAGGCCGCCGCGATCCTCGCCGGCATCTCCGACTACAACGAATACGACTGCCTGTCCACGCTGGAACTCCGGAACTGGCTGCTCGGCCTCGCCCGGGAGCGCGGGATCGGACCCGGTGCCGGGGATCCCGGGAAACCGCCGGACAGCCGGAGGGACGGCGGTCTCCGTGCCGGCGGAACCGCTGCCGCTTCGAAGACCGGCAACGCCGGGACCACCGGGAGCTCCGCGGAACCGGCACTGGCACTGGCCGAGTCGTCCGACCCTGGCACCAGCCTGCCGGACGCCGACCGGCAGGCAGTCCCGATGCTGGCGGCAGCTGTCAGCTATCACCGCCGGGAGCGCAAGGCGTTCTGGTGGGCGCACTTTGACCGCTGCGAGAACGGCCCGGACGCTCATCACCAGGACCGCAACGTCTTCCTGGTCGAGGACGCCGTGGCCTTGGAAGACTGGTGGAAAGACGGCGCCAAGCTTCCGGAGCGCAGGGTCAAACTGATCGGCAGCATGACGCCGGGCTCGGACTTTCGGGTGGGGAGCACTTGGTTTCGCATGTATGAGCCCCCGCTTCCCGCGGGGCTCGAGGGTACGGGCACCGGCGGCATCGGACGCAATGGCTGGTTTGGGACGGAGATCCTGGAACTCGGCTATGCCCAGGGGAAGGACACCGTCGTCATCCGGGACAAGCTCCACCGGAACGTCGAGCGGTACGCCCAGCTGCCCGTCGCCCTGACCGAGGACCAGCCCCTCCGAACCAAGAGGCTCGAGGAAGCGCTGGCCGTTCTGGCTGACAATGTTGCCGCGGGACTGCGTGCAGGACGATCCGCATTTCCGCCACATCCTGCCCTGGACCTGGTGCGGCATGTTCCGCCGCGGCTTCGCTCAGGCCTGCCGCTGCCCGCCCCCGGTGAGGGACCGGACCGCTTCATTGATGCCATTACGGAAGCCGTCGGCGCCCTGGACCACTCCTATGTGGCTGTCCAAGGCCCGCCCGGAACCGGCAAGACGCATGTGGGCTCGCATGTCATCGCCCGGTTGGTGGCATGCGGGTGGAAGGTCGGCGTCGTCGCCCAGTCCCATGCCGTCGTGGAAAACCTTCTCCGGACAGCCATCACCAAGGCTGGCGTCGATCCCGCGCGTGTCGCGAAGCACGTGAAGCATCAAGAGCTGCTTTCCTGGGACCAGCGTGGTGCCCAGGATGTCGCCCGCCTGCTCGGCTCGCAGGGCGGCGCCCTGGTCGGCGGCACAGCGTGGACCATGACCGGCGCCACCGTGCCTGCCGGCTCGCTGGACCTGCTGGTGATTGACGAGGCCGGCCAGTTCTCCCTGGCCAACACCCTGGCCGTGGCGCAGGCGAGCAGTCGGCTGCTGCTGCTCGGCGACCCCCGGCAGTTGCCGCAGGTCAGCCAGTGCACCCACCCTGAACCTGTCGACGAGTCAGCCCTGGGATGGATCTCGGCCGGCCACGCCACCCTTCCGCCCGAGCTCGGATACTTCCTGGAGCACTCGTGGCGGATGACCTCGGAATTGTGCCGCGCCGTGTCGGAGCTCTCCTATGAGGGCCGGCTGCGCTCAGCCCCGGCCACGGACTTCCGGCGGCTGGACGGCGTTCCCGCCGGCATTGAAACCGTTCTGGTCGAGCACAGCGGCAACATCACGTCCTCACTCGAGGAAGCAGCCGAAGTGGTCCGGCAGGTCAGGCGCCATCTGGGGCTTGCCTGGCACGCCGGCCAGGGAAGCCGCCCGCTGGAAGCTGCCGACCTCCTGGTGGTGGCCCCCTACAACGCCCAGGTGAACTTGATCCGTGGAGCCCTGGATCGTGCCGCCCTGCCGGACATCCGAGTGGGAACGGTGGACAAGTTCCAGGGCCAGGAAGCGGTGGTGGTGATTGTGTCCATGACGTGCTCGGCGGTTGCCGAAGCTCCGCGCGGCATGGAGTTCCTGCTCTCGCGCAACCGGATCAACGTGGCCGTCTCCCGCGGGCAGTGGCGGGCGGTCGTGCTCCGGGCGCCCGAACTGACCAACTACCTCCCCGCGCACCCGGAAGGGCTGGAACAGCTCGGCGGCTTCATCGGCCTGTGCCAGAGGTCGGTGCCTGGCCGGCGCAGCCGCTAACGCTGCGGCAGGCGTGGAAGGCCTTCGTCCAGCAAAAGCGCCTCGTCCAGCACCCGGCCAAAGTTTGCCGGGTCGTGCGCGAAGCGTCCCAGGAACAGGCCGGAAACGCCATTGAGCGCTGGCAGAAGCCCGGGCTTCGCCGAACCGCCGTAGATCACCGGCAGCTCCTCCAGCCCGGCCGCGGCGAGGTGACCCCGAAGCCGCTGGACGACGTCGGAGACATACGCGGCGGCCGCGGGCTCCGCCGCACCGATGGCCCATACAGGTTCATAGGCAATCGTGAGACGGCTGGCCAGGTCCCGATCCCCCTCGACGGCCGATTCGATCTGGTGGTATACAAAGTCGGCCGCGGCTGCCGGCTGCCCGCCGTCGAGCTCTCCCACGCACAGCAATGGCGTCAGCCCGGCGTCGTCCGCGGCCCGGACCTTGAGTGCAATCATGGAATCGTCCTCGCTGAAGTGCCGACGGCGTTCGGCGTGGCCGATTTCCACCAGCCGGACGCCGAGTTCTGCGAGCATGGACGGGGCCACCTCCCCCGTCCACGGGCCGTCGGACCAGCCGCAGTTCTGGGCGCCGAGCAGCAGCGGCGAACCCGCCAGGAGCCGGGCCGCCGCGGGCAGAACGGGAAACGAGGGAATGACAAACGGGAGAACCCGCCCGGCCGCGAGGGCCGGACGGGTGTCCACTTGGTGGCGCAGCTGCTCCAGCCAGTCCAGACTGTCCCGGTAGCCCAGGTACATCTTGGTGCTGACACCTACCAGGATCTGGGTGCCCGAGGTCTGGCGGCTGGAACTTTGCTGCATTGCGGGTGCTTTCTGCTTGATCCAGGAAGGCGATCTGGACGGTGGGGTTACTGCTCCAGCAGCTCGTCGGCCTTGTTCTTGAACCGGCGGGTGGCAAACATCATGCCCGCGGCCAGGAACGGCAGCACTCCGAGGGCGTAGACGCCCATGGTTCCGGTGTCCGACGCGGTGACCTGGTTGACCGAGGTGCGCAGGATCGGCGCCACGAAGCCGCCCAGGTTACCGAGCGAGTTGATCAGGCCTATACCGGCAGCCGCCGCGGTCCCGGTGAGGAACGCCGTCGGGTAGGACCAGGCGATGGGACCGATGGAAAGGAAGCTGCACACTGCGAGGGTGATGAAGATGATGCCGAGTGCCGGAATGTGGTTCGCGCCGGCCCAGGCGGAGCCGAAGATGCAGAGCCCGGTGGAGATGAACAGCCCGGTGCCCCAGACCCGGCGGCGGACCAGGGTGTTGGCGGCCCTGCCGATGAAATAGCAGGCGAAGATGCCAAAGAACCACGGGATGGCTGCCATCAGGCCCACGGCGAGGCCCACCTTCTGGCCGGTCAGTTGAGCCACCTGCTGCGGCAGGTAGAACGTCACGCCGTAGACGGCGATCTGCAGGCAGAAGTAAATGACGGTGAAGTACCAGACCTTGCCGTTCTTCATGGCGGCGAGCACGCCGCGCGGGCCGGACTCCTCCTTGACGGTATCCTCCAGCGCCATGACCTCCAGAAGCGCGTTCTTCTCATCCTTGTTCAGGAACTTGGCGTCCTGCGGGCTATTGATCAGGAAGAAGTACGCGGCTATACCGGCGACGACCGCTAGCATGCCTTCCACGAAGAACATCACCTGCCAGCCCTGGACCCCGGGCACCTGGTCGCCGATGTTGATCAGCCAGCCGGACAGCGGGGCGCCCAGCATCTGGGAGAACGGCTGGGCCAGGTAGAAGATGGCGAACATCTTGACGCGGACCTTGTTGGGGAACCACGCCGCGAGGAACATGATGACGCCCGGGAACAGCCCGGCCTCAGTGACGCCCAGCAAGAACCGCAGGATGATGAACGACGTCTCGCCCTGAACGAATGCGAAACAGGCGGAGACGATGCCCCAGGTGATGGCGATGCGGGCCAGCCATACTTTGGCGCCGAACTTGGTCAGGAGCAGGTTGCTGGGGATTTCGAACAGGGCGTAGCCGATGAAGAAAATGCCGGCGCCCAGGGCGTAGGCGCCTGCGGTGATGCCTTTGTCCACTCCCAGGGCAGCTTCGGCGAAGCCCACGTTGGTGCGGTCCAGGAAGGCCACCACATAGAGGATGACCAGCATGGGCATGAGCCGGCGGGACGCCTTGGAGATCGCCGATTTAAGTACCGGCGATTCCAGGAGGTCCCTGGTGGACGTTGTTGTTAAGGACATGAAAACTCCTCGTCGAGCAATCAGTTGTGTGAACGGGCAGGCAGATCAGGTCAAAGAATTTTCTAGCGGGAAAAAGCGATGATCATTATCCCGGCCAGGCAGGACAGGATCCCGACGGCGAGGTAGATCTTCCGTCCCTTGCTCCACGACGCGAAGCCGGAGGCAGCGGAGGTTTTGCTGGGTTGTGCCACGATGTTTCTTCCTTAGTGCATGTAGAGTCCGCCATCCACATTCAGCGTCTGGCCGGAGATGAACCCGGCGTCCTCGCTGATGAGGAAGGCGATGGCCGCTGCGATGTCCTGGGTGGAGCCGACGCGGTTGACCACGAGGTCCCTGGTGAGTTCGTCCTTGCGCTCCTCGCTGAGGGTTCCGCCCATGATGTCCGTGTCAATGGGGCCCGGGGAGATGGCGTTGACCGTGATGTCGTACTCGCCCAGTTCGCGGGCTGTTGCACGGGTCAGGCCGATCACACCCGCCTTCGCCACTGAATACGGTGTCTTGGAGAACGTGCCCCCGCCTCGCTGCGCGGAGACGGAGGAGATGTTCACGATGCGCCCGATCCGGTTCTTGACCATGGATTCCGCGACCCGGCGCGTGGCGTAGTGAACGCCGTTGAGGTTGATGTTCAGCACGCGGTCCCATTCGGCGGCGTCGAGTTCGAGGTACGGAACCGGGGAGCTGACGCCGGCCACGTTCGCGAGCGCCACGATCTGCGGCAGTGCCGCCTCGATCGCATCGATTGCCGCACGGACCGATGTTTCCTCGGAAACGTTGGCGCCTGCACCGAATGCCTGGACGCCGTGTTCGGCGGCCAGTTGCTTGGCGGCGGCCTTGCACAGGGCGTCATCGAGATCGATGATGCCGATGTTCCAGCCCTGGGCCGCCAGGTAGCTGGCCGTGGCGCGGCCGATGCCTCGCTCCGAAACGGCTCCAGTGATGATCGCCGTGCGTTCGGTGGGGAACGTGTTCATGGTGCTCCTGAGTGGGTGTGAAAGCGAAAGTAACGGGGTCAGTTGATGGGGGCGGGGCCGAGGTCGTCGATGAGCTTCTGCATGGCGACGTAGGCCTTGTTCCGGTAGGCGATCAGTTCCGGCGTGCGCTCGGCCGGGACGTTGAGGAAGCCGGCTCCGGTTTTGGTGCCCAGCTTCCCGGCCTCCACCAGCTCGGTGAGGATCTTCGGCGTGGCAAACCGCTCCGGGAAATCGGTCTGGAGGGACTTGTAGCAGAAGTTGTAGACGTCCAGCCCGGCCATGTCGGCGATGGCGAACGGTCCGAAGAACGGCAGCCGGAAGCCGAACGTGGTGCGGACCAGCGTGTCCACATCCTCCGCCGTCGCGATTCCCTGCTCCACCAGCTGCGCGGCCTCGTGGAACAGCGCGTACTGGAGACGGTTGAGCACGAATCCGGTAACGTCCTTGACGACGGCAGTCTGCTTGCCGGCGGCGTGGACCAGCTCGCGGACGGCACCGACCGTGGCCACCGAGGTGCCGGCGTGAGGAATGATTTCCACGCCGGGGATGAACGGGGACGGGTTGGAGAAGTGCACGCCCAGGAACCGTTCCGGGTTGGAGACGGGCTCCGACAGCTCTGCGATGGAGATCGTGGAGGTGTTCGAACCGATGATGGCGTCCGGCCGGGCAGCCGCGCTGATGCGGGCCAGCGTCTGGTGCTTGATCGCGAGTACCTCGGGGACGGCTTCTTCGATGAAGTCGGCGTCTGCCACGGCTTCCTCGATGTTCTGGGCGGCCCAGAGGTTTTCCTTCAGGATCGCGGTGGAGCCTTCCGGGAAAAGCCCCGCGGCGACGAATTCGTCGGATTCGGTCAGCAGCCGCTGGTAGTTCTGCTGCGCCACTTCGGCGGACACGTCGGCCAGCGCCACCCGGGCACCGCCGAGCGCCAGGACCTGCGCGATCCCGCCGCCCATGTAGCCGGAGCCGACGACGGCGATCCTGCGGGCGGCGTTGATGGCGCCCGCGGCGTTCTTTGATTCGGTCATGATCAGACAGCCTTTATGTAGTCGGGCTCATAGGAGCAGATGGCATCCACCTTCGCGGCGGAGGAGGAGGTTTCGTCGAAGCGGTGGCTCAGCCATTCGCCCACCAGCTTCTTGGCAAGTTCCAGCCCGATCACGCGCTGGCCGAGCCCGAGCACCTGGGCGTTGTTGCTCAGGACCGCTCGTTCCACGGAGTAGCTGTCGTGGGCGGTGACGGCGCGGATGCCCGGGACCTTGTTGGCCGCGATGGCCACGCCCAAGCCGGTGCCGCAAATCAGCAGCGCCCGGTCGGCTTCTCCCTCGGCCACTTTCCGCGCGGCGTCGACGGCCACGTGGGGGTAGGCGGTGGAGTCGTCCGCGCCGACCCCCACGTCCTGCACCGACGCTACGCGGGGATCCGCTTCGAGCAGTGCCTTCAGCGCGTTCTTGTATTCGACGCCGGCTTCGTCATTGCCGATGACGATGCGCCAGCCTGTTGCATTGCTCATAGCTGTTCTCCTTGGTCCGTCAGTTCGGTGTGAGCGAGCTGGGAGTCGATGTGTGTTGAGATTTGTGCTGCGATCAGTGCGAATGACACTGCGCCGGGGTCCGGGTGTCCGAGGCTCTTCTCAGCCAGTGGCCGCGCACGGCCCTTGAGCGGCCGAAGGCCGGCAGTCCGGTCGGCGGCAGCCTGGGCGGCGGCCGCCGCCGCAGCGAGCGAAGCACCCGCCGTGGCGCCACCGTCGAGCGCGCTGAGGAAGGCGTCGCGGAACGGCAACAGCGCGTCCACCATGGTCTTGTCCCCCAGTTCCGCCTTGCCGAGTTCGGTGATGGCGTCGACGAAGGCGGTAACCGCGGCTGCTGCATCCTGGCCGCTGTATTTGTCCCGGTTTCCCAGGGCGAGTCCGGCGGCGATGATCGCGGAACCCCACAGCGCCCCAGAGGTGCCGCCCGCGCGTTCGCTCCAGGCTTCCCCCGCAGCCGTCAGCACCCGTGCCGCCGAGGCGCCGTCGTCCTTCGCTGCCGCCTGCTGAGCGGCGGCGACTGCCGCATCCACGCCGCGGCGCATGCCAATCCCATGGTCCCCGTCGCCGGCGATGGCGTCCAGGCGGCCCAGTTCCTCTTCATGCTCCACGATGACGTCCCGCACCTGGGCGAGCATCTCGACTGCCTGCCGGCCGATTTCTGCCGCTGCAGGAGTGGGGCGTTCAACCTCGGAAACCGCCGCGGCCTCCGGACCGGCCAGTTCGCGGCGGGCGCGGGGAGCCAGATTGCCTTTGCGGAACGCCGGGGTGTCAGCGGGGGCAGCCCAGTACTGCTCGAGTTCGTCGTCCAGCCAGAGCAGTGTCAGGGAGAGTCCGGACATGTCCAGGCTCGTGACAAGCTCGCCGCATTCCGGTTCCACCACGGTCAGTCCCGCGGCAACGAGAAGCTTTTCGATTTTGCCGAAGAGCAGGAACAGTTCGTCGTACTTGACCGTGCCCAGGCCGTTGACGATTGCCACGACCCGGTTTCCGGCGTCCTCCGGCTTGTCGACCAGGAGTTTCGACACCAGGAGCTCGGCCAATTCCGAGGCAGTCGGCATGGGGTGTTCTGAAATCCCCGGTTCGCCGTGGATGCCCAGTCCCAGGGACATCTGGCCCTGAGGAACGGAGAACAGCGGTGCGTCCGCTCCGGGCAGGGTGCAACCGCCGAACGCCACCCCGAGCGAACGGGTGCGGTAGTTGGTCCTGATGGCCAGCCGTTCGACGTCGTCGAGGTCCAATCCGGCCTCGGCGGCGGCGCCGGCGATCTTGAAGACCGTCAGGTCACCGGCAATTCCGCGCCGCTTATCCATCTGGTCCAGCGGCGCGCTGGCGATGTCATCGGTGACCAGGACCGTGCGGGTCTCGATGCCTTCAGCGTTGAGCCGCAGCTGGGCTTGGCCGAAGTGGAGGACATCCCCGGCGTAGTTGCCATAGCTCAGCAACACGCCGCCGCCCGCGTTGGCGGCCTTGGCCACCCGATAGACCTGCCCTGCCGCCGGGGACGCAAACATGTTGCCGCACGCCGATCCCGCGGCCAGGCCCGGCCCCACCAGCCCGGCGAAGGCGGGGTAGTGCCCGGAGCCGCCGCCGACCACGAGGGCTACCTGCCCGGCCGGGACTTCGGTGGAGCGGACGACGCCGCCGTCTACCCGGGCGACATATCCGCGGTTGGCCGCGACAAAGCCGTCCAGTGCCTCATCCGCAAAGTCAGCGGGATTGTCGAAGATCTGCGTCATGGTTCCTCATTGAATCCGTGTTGGAGAGTCGTACTGGACTGGATCAGACGCTGGCGTCTTTCGCCGTTGCCGGCTGCTGCCGGCCCTGTGCCACCTGGCTCTGGCCCAGGGCATAGCCGTCGGTCTTCGGCAGGACGTGACGGCGCAGGTAGTCCTGGTTGCTGGCCGTGACGCTGAGTCCGTCGCCGCCGTAGTGCTCAGTGCAGAGGATCCCCTGGAAGCCGACGGAGAGGGCGACCTTGAACGCCTCGCGGTAGTTGATGAGTCCGCTTTCCATCGGGGCGGGCATGGCGATATAGCTGTCACGCGCCACGTCCTCATCGCGGAGGTAGTTCTTCATGTGCCAGTAGTTCGAGTACGGCAGGGTCTTAGCGACCATTTCGCGCCAGTCCTCGATGGGGCGGTGCACCCGGATCAGGTTCCCGAGATCCGGGTTCAGGCCGACGTTGTCCAGTCCGATGTCCTGGACCAGCTGGACGGATGAATCCGCGGTGCCGAGGTAGGTGTCCTCGTACATTTCGAGTGAGAGCAGGATGCCTGCCTCCGCCGCGTGCCGGCCGAGTTCGCGGAGGCGGCTGACAGCCTTGCCCCAGGTTTCCTTGTCCGCCACCGGGTCCTTGTGCCCTTCAACGGTCCAGAACCACAGCTGCTTCTGCTGCTCGGCGGTGATCGCCTGGTGAAGCCCGACCGACACGACCTCGCAGCCAAGTTCAGCCGCGGCGTCGATGGTGCGGTGGCTGTAGGCCAGGTTGGCCTCCCAGTTCTCGGCCTCGATGACGCTGCGCCGGACCGCCGAGATAACGGGAAGGCCGATGCCCACGTTGTCCGCGGTCTGCTTGAACTCGGCGAGGCGGGCGGAGCTTAGGTCACCGGGACGGACCCAGCTGTCCGTGAGGTCGGCGTTGGCGAAACCGGCTTCCTTGACTTCCTGCAGGACCTCAGCCCAGACAGAGGCATCGGCGTCGTTGACGTGATTGCCCTGCTCGTCCGTACCCGGGAACTGCAGGAGCGCTGCGGTGATGGGCCAGTTTTCAGCGGTATATGCCATGGGGTTCACTCCTTTGTGGAATCCTGTTTCCTATAGGATTGACTATCCGTTCCGGTGTTGTCAAGGTCACACTATGGGGAATGCCTGCTTTGCAATCAGGATGCGTGTTCCGCGCATTTCCAGCGTGAGGGCCTCTTCAGTCCCCTTGCGGGTTCTCGTAGCAACCCCGTGGCAGCCACAATCGGAGATCCTATAGGGGATTTCCTCGGCTGGAAAGAGGGTCACAATAGTTAGCGCCGGTCGGTTCCGGCAGCGGGGCGAAGCGGGAGCTTACGTTGCAGGCGCGTCCGCGATGGCGCGTCCGCGCACCTTTTGCACATGCTCAGCCATGGCTTGGGCGGCTTTTTCCGGATTCCCCGAGGAAAGCGCCTTTAGGATCGACTGATGCTCGGCAATCGCGTCCTCCGCGTCTGTGATCCCCACTCCCCCGAACAGGCGGAAGCGCTGAACCTGTCCACCGAGGGCAGCATAGGCGGCGACCATGAACTGGTTGCCGGTATATTCCGCAATCAGCCGGTGGAACCGCTCGTCCGCTTCCAGATAGTCCCGGTATTCGGCGAAGGACGGCCCCCTTGGCGCCTTTTCAAGATCAGCGACAGCCTGGTTCAGCTCGGCAACGTGCTCTGGCGTCAGCCGACCTGCCGCCAGGCGGGCATTGACGGGCTCGATAGCGAGCCGGGCCTCCATGAGTTCGGCGAAGTCTTCCCGGGTGAACACCGGAGCAACCCGGTAGCCTTTGAGCGCGACACGGCGCACCATGCCGGTGTGTTCCAGCCGCGCGAGCGCTTCCCGCACCGGAGTGGGAGAAACGTCGAGCTCCCTGGCGGTTCCATCGATACTCACCGCGGTCCCGGGTTCGAGTCGCCCGTCCATCAATGACGCCAGAAGGGCTTCATAGACGTGGTCAGCAAGAACCTGGCGCCTGACAGTGCGGCCTGTGGAATGGCTCTCAGGGCGGCTGTCGGGGGAAGTTGGCTGCATCTTCAAATCCTATAGGACCGGCTGTAGCGGAGTTCCTTATCCAGCCCTCCGCCGGCGGACGTCAAGGCTCCACCCGGCGACTCGTCTGGGCTCGCGTCGCCGGGACATGCCCATTTCTAGCTCGGTCCAGCGCGGGACCTGCCCATCGTTAAACGCGAGCAGTGGACAGGATGGAGTCCTGCCCACTGCTCGCGGCTGCAGCTGGACATGTCCAGCGGTAAGGGTGCTGCTGCCGGGCCTAGTTCTGGTAAGCCGGGTAGTCGGTGTAGCCCTTTGCGCCCTCGCTGTAGAACGTAGCCGCGTCCGGCTCGTTGACCGGCAGCCCTTCGCGCCAGCGGCGGACCAGGTCCGGGTTGGCGATCGCGGGGCGTCCGACGACGACCGCGTCGGCGTGGCCGTCCGCAAGAATCGCGGTGGCCTCCTCCCGAGTCGTGACCACGCCGAAGCCGGTATTCAGCATGAAGGTTCCCGCGAATCGGGCGCGCAGGTCCTGGACCAGTTCGCTCGTGGACTCATTGTGGAGGACGCTCAGGTAGGCCAGTTTCAACGGCGCCAAAGCATCCACCAGGGTGCCGTAGGTCTCGCGGACGTCTGCCGCGTCCAGTTCGAACGCATCCTGGATGTTGTGCTCCGGGGAGATGCGGATGCCCACGCGGTCGGCGCCGACGGCGTCCACTACGGCTTTTACAACTTCGATGACAAAACGAGCCCGGTTCTCCGGCGAGCCGCCGTAGATGTCGTCGCGTTGGTTGGAAGTCGGCGAAAGGAACTCGTGGAGCAGATAGCCGTTGGCGGAGTGCACCTCAACGCCGTCGAACCCTGCGCCGATGGCATTAATTGATGCCTGGACGAACTCCTGGATGATGCCCGGCAGTTCTGCGGTGGTCAGTGCGTGCGGCACCGGGAGCGGCTTCTTGCCCTCGTAGGTGCGGGTTTCGCCCTTGATTGCGATAGCGCTGGGGCCGACGACCTCATGGCCGCCGGTGGTGGCCTCATGGGTTACCCGGCCCGCGTGCATCACCTGGGCGAAGATCCTGCCGCCTTCGGCGTGGACGGCGGAGGTGACGTTGGCCCAGCCTTCAAGCTGCTCCTTGGTCACGAGGCCGGGCTGGCCGGGGAAGCCCTGGCCGGCGTGGCTGGGGTAGGTTCCCTCGCTGACGATGAGTCCGAGCGAAGCGCGCTGGCGGTAGTACTCCACCACCAGCGGACCCGGAATGCCCTCTTTACCCGAGCGGACGCGGGTCAGCGGTGCCATCACAAGACGGTTGGGCAGTTCAAGTTCGCCGAGAGTCAAAGGGGAAAACAGCATGCGCAGTTCCTTTCAAAGCAGATTTTGATTCACTCTGTTCAACTGCGGGGCGTCTGCAACTATTCCGGATGAGGCGCGAATCACTAGGTGGGGCGATGATCTCCCGCATGTACAGCAGCCGTGGGCGCCAAGTCGCGGGCCAGCGAGCTCTCATATGCGACCCAACGGCTCAGCTCTACGGAACGGGCGGCGCGACGCCGGGACAACCTTGACCCTGCGGATTTTGAAGGCAGTCGTCGGCGTAGTTGCGCGTAATCGAGCGCCAGACACTGACGGTCTGCGGCGGCGAGCTGAACTGGCCTTGGCCCGGAATGGGCAGTGGCGGCCCGCCGTTGACGGAGTACGTTCCCTGGAAATGGGTCGTCAACACGACGGGAAAGTCGCCGGTCTGGGTGTAAACGTGGCTGGTGAGAGTCTTTTCGCCCCAACGATCCTGAGGAAGCGGCCCGCCCGCCGCGGTCTGGGGGCCGAGCGAAGACCCGTCGCCATAGCTCCACGTGTATTGGACTGGCTTGGCAACGATGGAGACATCTTGACCGAGCATATCCACATTGAATGTCTGGTCCGCTGCCTCGGCGTAGAAGTTTGTCTCTGCGCCCTTCAATGTATGCGGACTCGGCTGCATAACAGAGTTGCCAGCGTCGACCGGTAACTGCTCGAATTTTGTCTGTATCTGCGCGGCAATTCTGCCCAGCACATCGTCAGGTTTTTCCAAATAGACACAGCGGTCCGGAACTATGCGGCTCCAGTCAGTCGGCCCCGCAACAACTAGCTTCCACCACCATCGAACCGGGCGACCGTTGGGTCCCTGAGCACATTCAGTCGCTGCTGCAAGACACGCAAGGTCGAAGTCATTGTTGTTAACCAAACAGAGGTAGTCGAACCTGTACTCGAATGGGCTCTTCAGTACAGAATTCGGCGTATCCACCCAGACCTTCTGAGCGGGGTCGTACCTCCACACGCCCAAACCAGCTGTGTTCCAGAAGACGTCTGAAGCCTCCGCCTTTGCTGCCGAGCTTGTAGAAACCGAAATAAAGGCGACCACCGCGAACACATTCAAGGCAACCCAGAGCCCTTGGACTGAAGTATGTCGGTGGTTCATGCACTAAGCCGGTCTACGTCGATCGCTTTCCAATGGCCGTCCGCAAATCGAATCGTCATAATATCTGCAAGCATCTGTGATGGCGGTACGGACTTCTCGACGCTTGAATCAGCTCGATATAGGAACCCGGAAGACTGCTCCAGTTGAGTGGTTACTTGGTAGCTGCCTTGATTAGTTTTAACGAACTCGGTGAAGGCTCCCTTGGCCTGGACCAGCCCTCCGGCGATCCAGCGCCCCTCCGAATTCCACTCCAGAATGCCTGGGCGCACTTTGCTACACAGTCGACATGAAGGATCTGTGACGTCATCCATCGGTCGGAACTCACCGGTTTGATACGCGTAGTTCAGGAGAGCGTACCAGTGCTTGGCAAACGCAATCGCGCCTTCCTTCGTCTCCGCTTTCGCTTCCTCGGGCAGCACCGGAACGGGGACGTTTTGAGCCCTGCCTGAGGCATCGGCCGGTTTGTAGCTAGCTGATGGCGTCGGCGTTGCGATTGGAGTGGGCGTCACCGACGGGCTCGGAGATTCTGGAGGCTGCGATCCGGCGGGAGTAGTTCCCCCGCCCGTGCAGGCGGTAAGCGAAATCAGGGACGCCATGATCACCACGGCCGCACGGGCACGCCAGCGTGCGGAAATCGAAGTGCGAGATGTCATGGTCAGCTACTCCCCCGATGAAAATCAAGACGCCTGTGTCCAAACAATGCTTAAGGGTAACCGACGTCACATTTTGGACGTCGCGGTTATCCACAGGTGCAAGCTGATCCGGAGGATGCGGCTTCCAGCCTGGGTCGGCGCCGGCACCCGAAGACCGGCAGCCGCCCTCCTCAAGCCCCTAGACTTAAGCGATGGCGGACAAGCTGACACCCGAGCGGCGAAGCTGGAATATGTCCCGCATCAGAGGGAAGAACACCAAGCCTGAGCTGCTGGTGCGGAAGCTGCTCCACGCCAAGGGCTACCGTTACCGACTGCACGGCACCGCCCGCGGCGGGCGGCTCCCCGGAAGTCCGGATCTCGTGTTCGCGAGCCGCCACAAAGTTATCTTCGTCAACGGCTGTTTCTGGCATTTCCACGACTGCCGGGTGGGGCGGCATGCGCCTAAGGCCAATGCCGAGTTTTGGGAAACCAAGCGCACGCGCACTCGCAGCCGCGACGCAGAGCAGCACCGCCAGCTCGAAAATGCAGGATGGCAGGTGCTCACCCTCTGGGAATGCGAACTCAAGGATCTGTCAGCGTTGGAGCAACAACTGGACGCTTTCCTGCTGGGAGGTGGGAAACTTTCCGCCTGAGTGGTGGTTTATGCCCGGTGATGGTCAATCAGCCAGCCGGCCAATTGGCGGGCGCGGCCAGCGGCGGCACGGTCTCCCTCGGCGGCGGAGACGATCGAACCTTTCATCAGGATGTGCCATGACCGGGAGAAGTTCTCTGTGTCTTTCAGCCCCGCCTCGTCGGCAAGCTGCTGCACGTGGCCGCGGATTTTAGCGAGGTAATCGATGCTGGCCAGACCGAGCGGGTGCTCCGGCCCCATTTCGAGCAGAATGTTGATGAAGGAGCAGGCTTCGAAGTCATCACGCGCAAACCATTCAGCGAAGACGTCGAAAATGGCCAGCAGCTGTTCCTCCGGGGTGCTGCCCTTGCGCCTCGCTTCGGAAACTATGGCATCCACTGTCCATTGCCGGTCCCTACGCTCCAAGAAGGCCAGCACGAGGTCGTCCTTTGAGGCGAAGTGTCGATAGAAACTCGCCTTGGCCACTCCGGAACGACTGATCAGTTCATTGACACCAACGTCTCGGACTCCGCGACGGGCGAACAGCTCATAGGCGACAGTCAGGATTCGCTCCCGGACACCGGACGCCACGGCAACACCGCCGTCCGCCACGGCGGGCGGTACGGACGCTACGGGGTGGGGACTCGTTGAAAGAGACATTAAAAATATCTTACCGCTAAAGGAGACAGAGTGGTCTGACTGGGATACTATGCTGATTCTGGGGATTAGGACTCTATTCGGCTAGTACCAACCGGTGCTACAAGAGCTACGGGAGAGTGCAAGATGCCACGCTTGCTGACGTCGAATGACCAGCCAAGTATCTCAACCCCAAGGTTGTATTCCAACCCCCAGGTGCTGCAATTCCGGCGTCCGGGGCAAGACGAGCCCCAGACCCTCCGAACCACCCGCCATGTTCCTGAGACCGAGCAGGATCTCGAACCACTGCGTGGGCAGGTGTCCTCGATCATCGATGCGATTCTCGCCGAAACCGGTCCCGAAGAGGCGGAGGTGCGCGAAAAACTCCGCCGTCATGTCGCAAACAACCCCGAACAGCCGGAAAAAGCTCTCCTGAAGCATCTGCTGTCTATGTCCGCCCGGGAGGACGACACCGTCAGCGGTTGATGCTGGGTTGCCTTGGCCGGCGGTTACCTGGCCGCTATTTCGTGGCGGGAAGCCGTTTCCGGCCAAAGGCGAAATAGCCTCCCGGTCCGATGAAGTTAATCAGCGTGGCAGCGCGCCACAGTGCCTTGCTGCCGCGGATCTCATCAGCAGGCCGGCGCGAGATATCCCGCTGGGCCGCGATCAGCAATGACAGCTGGACGGCGGCGGCGGCAAGGGTTCCAAACCGCGCCTTCGGCGAAAGTTCCTTCAGGGATTTCTTTTTCCGGTTGTGCATCTTGCTTCTGTGCGCCATGACCACAGCTCCTTACTTCCGGGGTTGTCCATTCTAGGAGCGATCCGGACACCGAGGTAGAGGCTATCGGGCCGGGTGGGCGGCGCTGAACGGCGCCAGCCGCTCCTTTTGCTCCGGGGTCAGCCGCAGCACCCTCCCGGTGGCCTCCTCGACGAACGCCAGATGGCTTGTTGCCCTGACGCAGTCCTCCCGCGTCACGGGGTCCTGCAGGAGGTAGTGGATGTCAAAACTGGCTCCCTTGACGGCACCGATCCACAGCTGGACCAGCGCGGGCACGTTGCGGTACTCGAGCGTCCTGACGTAGCGGATCTTGTGCTCCACCACCAAGGCCAGGGTTCCCTCCGGGACCTCGCTGAAAAGAGGCACCGGGGGTTCCAGTCCGGGCAGCCCCGGCCCCCGGGGCGGCCCGAAGGCGGCGATGCGCGCCTCCTCCAGGATCCGCACTATCTGGACGTTGTTGATGTGGCCGTAGGCATCCATGTCGCTCCAGCGCATTGGCACCTGCACCTCTATGCGCCGAGCCTGGTGGGCGGACGGCTCGACCGCGCTCAGCTCCGCACCGCCGTCGTGTCTTCCGCTGGGTCCACCACGACGCCAGAAAACGGTGCGTCGACGTTTTCGCCGGCAAACTGGGACATATAAAGGCGGTGGTAGGCGCCCCTGAGTTCCAGCAGCTCCGCGTGCCGTCCCTGTTCCACAATCCGGCCGGCCTCCATCACGAGGATGGTGTCGGCGTCGCGGATGGTGGAGAGCCGGTGGGCGATGACAAAGCTCGTGCGCTCCGTGCGCAGTGCCGCCATGGCCTTCTGCACGAGCACTTCGGTGCGGGTATCCACCGAGCTCGTCGCCTCGTCCAGGATCAGCAGCGAGGGATTCGCCACGAACGCCCTGGCAATGGTGATCAGCTGCTTCTCGCCTGCGCTGACGTTGTTGCCTTCTTCGTCGATGACCGTGTTGTAGCCGTCCGGGAGTGCCCGGACAAAGCGGTCCACGAACGTTGCCTGCGCGGCTTCCAACACCTGCTCGTCCGTCGCGTCCAGCTTGCCGTAGCGGATGTTGTCGTAGATCGTGCCGCCGAACAACCAGGCGTCCTGCAGGACCATGCCCACCTTGGCGCGCAGTTCCGCACGGCTCAGCTGGGTGATGTCGACCCCGTCCAAGGTGATGCTGCCGGCGTTGAGTTCGTAGAAGCGCATCACGAGGTTCACCAGGGTGGTCTTGCCGGCTCCGGTGGGGCCGACGATCGCCACGGTGTGCCCGGGCTCAGCGGTGAAGGACAGGTCCTCGATCAGGGGCTTGTCCGGTGAGTAGCTGAAGGTGACGTGCCGGAACTCCACATGTCCGTCCGTCTTCGCTGGCAGGTGTTCGGTGGCAGTCTCGGCGTCCTGTTCCTCAGCGTCAAGGAATTCAAAGACCCGCTCCGCGGAGGCCACGCCGGATTGCAACATGTTGGCCATGCCCGCCATCTGGCCCAGCGGCTGGGTGAACTCGCGCGAGTATTGGATGAACGCCGTGGCGTCGCCCAGGCTCATGCCGCCTGAAGCGACCCGCAGGCCGCCGACGACGGCGATGCCCACGTAGCTGAGGTAGGACACGAACTGCATGACGGGCATGATCATGCCGGAGACGAACTGGGCGCCGAAGCTGGCCTTGTAGAGGGCTTCGTTCCGCTCGTCGAAGCGCTCCAGCATGTCGGCGTCGCGCCCGAAGACGCGGACCAGGTCATGTCCGGAGAACGACTCCTCAATCTGGCCGTTAAGCTCGCCGGTGTTCTTCCACTGGGAGGCGAAGAGCTTCTGGCTGCGGGAGCCGATGATGCCGGCGGCCACCCCGGAGAGCGGCAGCGCTACGAGCGCGATCAGGGCCAGCTGCCAGGACACGATGAACATCATGATCACGATGCCGATCACGGTCAGCGCGGAGTTCACCAACTGGGCGAACGCCTGCTGGAGCGCCTGCTGGATGTTGTCGACGTCGTTCGTGACGCGGGAGAGGATGTCGCCGCGCTGGCGGGTATCAAAGTAGTTCAGCGGCAGCCGGTTCTGCTTCTTGTCGGTGTCGTCGCGGAGCTGGCGATTGACCTTTATAACGTTCTTGTTCAGGACGTAGCCCTGCAGCCTGTGGATGATGTTGGCCTCAATGTACATCTGCAGCACGTTCGCAATGAGGACGGAAAGCTTCT
>JAODMS010000254.1 GCA_025464925.1 Arthrobacter sp. | reverse complement strand
GAACTGGACCACCTGGAGCCATACAACTGCGCCCGCTACAACCTCGCGCGCGGCATGACGCAGAGATGGCTTGACGCCGGACGGCCCAGGTAGCCTGCCAGGGAACTTGCATCCTTGGGCAGGTTTTCTCTGCTGCTGCCAATTACGCTGGGCTGCCCCCTGCAGTACGAGGGGCGACCGCTTGACCGACAAACCGCCTGGTAAAACCGATTGCACCTTGGACAAATAAAAGCCTCGCGATTGACTGGGGCAAATTGTCACCTGGGGCCGTTTTAGTTGGTCTGACGACCGACAGGCTCAGGGCGCCAGCCACCGGCACTACCTGACTCGCAAAGCGTCTAAAGAGATTACCCAAGAGGCTTGCGTTATGCAAGTGCAGTAGAGGATGCGGCATAGTGCCCAAGTGACTTTAGGATTTATTGGCCGACGGAAAAACCCGGGAAGAGCCACCGTTTCGACTATCGCAACACGGCCAGGAAAGGTTTGCTCAATGGAGAGCAAATCACAAGAAAGCCAGCAATATTGATCAGGACTGTGCCCCAGAATACCGCCCGAAACTCGGCTTTTTTCGATTTGTGGCGTAGTAGCTGCTGAGCCAGCAATGCGCCAGGCCAGCCGCCTGCCACTGCCAGCAGATGAAGCGTACTTTCTGCGATGCGCCAGCGCCCGTTTTGTGCTGCAGACTTGTCCAGCGCATAGGCAAAGAATGTGATGATGCTTGCCGCGAGGTAAAGGAGCGCCATCACCAAGGGAGGGCGCAGGGCAAGCTGCACAGCCAAATACATCACCCCGAATGCTGGGATGGCAAGGAGCGTTGCAGTGCCCGACTGCGCGCTAGAGTCCCGGTGCCCCTTTTTTGAAGTCACAGCAGGACGAGCGAACAGCACGTTTTTTGCGCGTTTCTTGCCTTGCTGGCCTGTTTCCATCTCAAATGAAAGAAGCTGGCCTATTTTCGGGCGCACGCCTCTGGGACCGAAAGCCTTGGCATGGGCGAAGATTTCCTGGCCGCCCCGCATGGGCTGGATAAACCCAAAACCGCGGTCTTCGTTCCAGGAGATAAGGGTACCTTCAAAACGCATGATTGCTTCGATTACTCAAGAAATTAAACCTGCCCTTTGGCATATTTGAGTTCGAACTCGCGTGTGGCCCGTATGAAGCCGTTCGCGCATTCAACAAACGCCTGGCCTTCTGCCGTGTCGCACCACGGGGGCTTTTGGTAAAACCTGCGCCAGGTTGCTTCCTTCCGGGCGACTTCGAGCGCCGCCTCATCCTTGAGCATTTGAGTTTCTTTTTGCCTGGCAGCAGCCTCTACACGCTGATTGCTGGCTTGCTCGAGCGCTGCCTGCTGGTTGGCAGCGGCTTGGTCCTGATGCATCTGCAACGAGCGTTGGGATTGCAAGGTGATCTGCAAAATGCTGTTGTTGACCTGCGCAATCGCCTGGTTGACGAAATACATCCGCACAGCAAAGCCCAGAAGTCCGGCCATGGCAATGCCAAGGGCAACGCTCAAAGCAATCTTCAGGATCTGATTAGGTTCGGCTTCGGCAGCTCGAAACGGCCGGTCTTCATAATGAGGCATTGGGAAAGGATAGCAGCAAGCTCATCATTAGCTGGTTAAATTTTGAGTGCCACTTAAAGGCTTTAAATCACGGCATGCAAAAGCTTGCAGGGCAGCAGTAGTGGCAGATGTTGGTCGGTTCTTACAGGACACGATAAGCTCAAATACCAAACGGATCATTGGCTTTGAAAAAAAATTAGACTAGAACGGCTCACCGATCAAGCGCAGTACGATAGGCGCTGGTACAACTCTTTGAAAAAACCCAACATGAACGAACTCGTCAAGCTCCGCCAGCAAATTGCCGACCTAGAAAAGCAAGCGGCCCAGTTGCAAAAACAAAACCGGTCCGCTGTGCTCGCCCAGTTGCGAGAGCAAATGGCCGCCTACGGCATCACCGCCGAAGAGCTGAGCCGTCCGGCGCCCAAAGCCAGGCCTAAAGCGCCGCCAGTCAAAGCAGCGAGTCCGGCCAAAGGCAAAAAGCCCGCGGTGTCCTCGCCAGCCAAGTACCGCGGACCCGAGGGCCAGCAGTGGACCGGCAAGGGAACCGCGCCCAAGTGGCTCAACGACTTGGTGGCGGGCGGAAAGACCCGGGAGGATTTCCTTATCCGCAAAGAGGATGCCGCAGCTGCGGGCAGTGCAGCAGCCGAGTAAAAAAGCGGCAGGGTAGGGGCTGAATACTTGCTCAGTTCCTACCGGGCAAGTACTCGCTGCGGTATTCTGGTCGCACAAAGGTGAACGGCCACAAGGAAAAGGCGAAGAAGCCTTTGGGAACCAGATGGGTGCCAACGATCATTCCAAGCCTCCTTCAATTGCCCTCGACCACTCGCGCCACATCGCCATGGCACTCTGAGCACAGACCGACCAGCAGCAGGCAGCCATCCTTCACAGCGCCGGTGAAGTTGCGGATAGTGACCTCGTGGCGGCAATTGCCGCACCAGACGTTTGAGAGCAATTGTTTTTTGGCCTCCGCAGGAATGGCTGCCCACATGGCGGCGGCTGGACCTGTGAATTTGGGAATGGATTCGATGCGCATGGAATCCAGTTTAGGGCCAATTGCAAGCAGTGAATTGCCAAGAAAAAGCGCCATGGCGCCCAAGCGACGCAACCGCGTAGCCCCACCATGCTGTGGCTACGGGAAAACCACTTGATCGGCACATTGCTTGAAAATTGAACCCTTCAGCACGGGCGCGCCCACTCAGCGAAAAAACAGTCGGCGCAAAATGTCCGAAACATTGATTTTTGGCAGGCGCTGCAGCGTGTTTGGATCGCCTGACTTCGACTTACGGAAGGATCTTCCATCATGACCTCTTCTTTTGGCTATGCCAGCGATGCGCCCTCACGAGACGCGATCGATGCCTTGAGCGGGGCGGCGCTGCTGGAGTTCGGCACCGATTGGTGCGGCCATTGCCTGGCCAGCGCGCCTATCGTTTCCAAGCCCTTGGCTGCCCATCCTGCGGTCCAGCACCTCAAGGTCGAGGATGGCCGCGGCCGAGCGCTGGGCCGGTCGTTTCAGGTCAAGCTGTGGCCAACCCTGGTTTTCCTGGCCAATGGGAAGGAAGTGGCCCGCTTGGTGCGGCCAACAGACGCCAATGCCGTGGCGCAGGCGCTTGCCACTATTGATCCCATTGATGCTGCCCAGTAAGGCTGAGCCAGGGCGCGGTTGACGCTGCCCTGGCCACTGAGCACTGGACCCCAAGCACGCGTGGCGTACAAACTCGGCGCGGGGGAGCAACCCGGTCCATCCCAAAGTGAAGCGCTGCTGCCGGCGAAGCAGCACGGGCCTTGAAGCAGGATCGCCCTCAGGAGCTAAAAGCTATTTTTCTTGTTTACGCTGCCAGGCGCCAGTAATGCGCATTGAACGGGCTGCTCATGCGCAGCGCCAGCGGCGAGACGTCGCATAGTTGGTCCGTCGGCATGGGCTCACCGCCCTCCATGAGGATCGGTTTAGGGAGGTTTTTTTGCCCTGGTGGTGCAGGGGCGGGTTTGCGGGCGACGGCAAAGGTGTAGAAACAGCGGAAGGGCAGCTTGCGTTCGGCCCAGTAGTCGGCGGCATCGCGAAAAATGTCCAGGAGCTGCTCGCGCTCTTCCTTGTCAAACATGGCATGCGCCGGGATCTGTTCGATCACCACGACAAAGCCCAGGGGGGCTTGCGGCTTGGGCAGGTGCACGGTCAGCCCTCCGGCCAGCGCCTCCATGCTTTTGAGGGACTGCCCCGGCAGGCCGCACTGCGCGGCGAGCAGGTCCAAGATGCCCTGCTTGCAGGTGACATTGCCCAGGTCGGCGTGCAAAAAGGTATGCCCCAGTAGGGTAGCTGCTGCCTGCAACTCCTGCCGGCTCCAAGCGCGTATGCCCTGCACGATGTTGGGACGCACGCCCTTCAAAGGAAGGTCGGTCTCGGGTCTTTGGTCACTGAGTTCGTAGGTCAACATAAGGGCAGGCGAGATGGGTTGATGATCGATGATCGAGTGGGCGCCAACGAATGGGCAGAGTGAATCGATGCCAGTGAAAAAGAAGGCGTCAACATGGAATGAATTTCAGATCAACCAATGAGCCGAGCTTGCCAGCATTTAGCTGGCGGAATCTTGTTAGGCCAGGGCCGTGGCACTGCACAGCGAGTCGTCAGAAAACGGTATCGAGAAAAACGGCCCAATACCACTAAAGCGGCAGGACGCAAGCTATAAGCCGGAGCAGTTGCGCGCACTTTGCAGCCCAGTAGGCCTGCATGATGGACCAGACGAAAAACCAGGGTTTTCCTTACTACTGTCAAGTAGTTTGCCCGATACAGGGTTTTTACGCAAGCCGTGGGTCGTAGACAGAAGCGTGCCAGGGCCGGACTGACCATGACGAGCTTGCGTTTTGAGTTGTCGAAGTTGTCCGCGCTTCTAGTGGATAACTTTGTTGATGAGGGGCTGCAAACTTGTCCAAAGCCACACAGGGCGCGGCTTTCGCAAGGTTGCCTGCATTTTGCGCAGTGCTGCAGGTGAGGTTATCGTTGATCGGCGCGCGTTCAGGCCCTCCTTGATGACAACCAAGCAGCAGGAGTAGATGATTAAAAATGCAAGCGGCTTGACAGGCCTCGACGCCATGCGCCGTACGCCATGGCGGGCCTTTCACTGCGTGATCACCACCAGCACGCTGCAGGGTGCCTGCTCGATCAAGGCCTTGGAAACGGAGCTGCGCCACCACCGAGCCGTCCAGCTGCTCAGATGCTGGTGACCCACCACGATCAGGTCGGCGTTGATCCGGCGGGCACAGTCGGCAATCTCACGCACTGCATCCCCGACCACTACCTCGCCGCGCACGCGCAGGCCGGCATCGGCCAGCTTTCGCACGCCCGTCTCGAGGATGGTTTGGTACCGCGCTTTTTCGCCTTCCTGCACCGCTCCGGCATAGACGAGTCCTTCCGTTCCGACAGAGGCCAGGGGAAGCGGCATCACGGCAATCAGCGTGAGGTCGGCGTGGCTCCACTGGGCAATTTCATGACAATCGAGCAAAGCCCTCTGCCCGGGAGCCGAACCGTCGTAAGCCAGCAGGATTCGTTTGTACATGGCGCTGCCCTTGACAACTTACTAAGTATTAGCGAAGGGCAGCTACTCCAGTGTGAATCCGATCTTGAGCGACACCTGCCAGTGCGCCACCTTGCCTTCGACCACATGGCCCCGGGTTTCGGTGATGCTGAACCACTGGATATTGCGCACCGTCTCATGCGCCTTGGCAATGGCCGCGCTTACGGCCTCTTCAATGCTGACGCTGGACGAGCCGGTCAGTTCGAGCTGCTTGTAGACATGGTGGCTCATCGCGTTTGCTCCCAGAGTGGATGGGTCTGTCGAGCAAAATCTTACGCGCTTTGCGCTGAACTGGAACCACAAAGCGACGAGACTGATTCGCCAGGAAGACTTCATGAACACGAGGCGATGGGGATACTTAACATAATTGTCTGAAAGCACCAACGCTTCCAATGGTAATATTCCACGATGCTCGTTATGTTAACCATTGTTCGGACCTGCAATCTAAAACAATAGCTGCTCGCAGGCCGTCTAAGATCAACAAAAACATAACGTCAGTTTGGGATCAATTTTCTTGAGATGGGGGTGATGCATCTGGGACAGGTGTCCAACTACACCTGTCCCGATTGTCACCGTGTCCTGGTGCAGATCGAAGAGGCGCATCGTTCGCTTTCGCTGCATGAAGTTGGTTCAGTTTTTTCAAAGGGAGTTAGAAATGGCATCGAACCATCAAATTCAGGACATGAATCAAGTTTCTGAACGTGGTTTTGCGACCATGGATGTTGAGCGGCAGCGCGAAATTGCAAGTCAAGGCGATAAGGCAGCGTATGAAAGCGGCAATGCACACGAGTTCACCTCAGGACGTAAAGGTGGCCAGAAAAGTGGCAATGCGCATGAGTTCATTTCTGAAAAAGTGCTGTCGCGGACCAAAAGTTTGACCATCTGAAGACCGATGTGCCGATTCAAAATGGGTCACGGTATTGCACTAACCTGCTGAATTTTTAAGCAGGAGAAGAAGGTGATCACCATGGGCATGGTAGGCAAGGTCAGGCGGATGAAACTGCTGGGCAAATTCTTGGCCAGCGCCAGCGCAGCCACTCACTGACTGACTTGTGCGCCACTCGCCGCCTCCCACAGGGTAAAGAAAAAGGTGGCGCCCTCCTCTGGCGCCGCTTCGGCCCAGACCCGCCCTTCGTGGCGCACAATGATCCGGTGCACCGTGGCCAGGCCAATGCCAGTGCCTTCAAATTCGAATGGACTGTGCAGACGCTGGAAAGAGCCAAACAGCTTGTCGGCGTACGCCATGTCGAACCCCGCACCATTGTCCCTGACAAAGAACACGGCCTGGGCCTGCGATCCCGACGTCATCCCGACCTCGATGGCCGCATCGACTTGATTCGCGGAAAACTTCCAGGCATTGCCTACCAAATTTACCAGCACCTGGCGAAGCAGCCGCGCATCCCCCATCCATTGCATCCCCGCCTGTACCGCGCTACGCACGGTGCGCCCGGGATCGCGCGCACGGCAGTCGTCAAAGGCCTCCTGCGCCAGGCCGCTGAGATCGACCTATTCATGCTTGAGATCGATTCGGGACAAATGCGTCAGTGACAGCAACGCTTCAATCAGTTCTGCCTTCTGCTTCGAGCTACTCTTTATTCGCTCAAGGTAATGATGGCCTTTGTCATTGAGGCTGCCAGCGGCAGGCTTGCCGAGCATGCCGCAAAATCCGCCGATGCTGCTTAGAGGACCGCGCAGGTCATGCGCCACTGCGTGCGAGAACGCTTGAAGCTCCCAAACGGACTCGTGCAGCTGCTTGGTTCGTTTAAAGACCTTACCCTCCAGCTCCGAGTTCAGCACCTCAAGATGCTCGGACTGCTGGCATATTTGGAAGTTCAGCGATCAAGTGAGTTTTGGTTGCTGGACTCCCGGTCACCGATTAAATTTCCGTTTGCTCGGCCATTGCCAGCGCCGTCCGCTTCGATGCACGCAGGCTGAAACCTTTCAGAATGCATTAAAAGCGCTGGTGCTCACGCTGGCACACGGGGATTACGCTAAAAACGATGTCGAACAATTGCGCAAGGAAAAACAGTGGAAAAGCAAAAGCTATGGATCGAACCGGTAGGAAGCATGATCGTGGCGAGGTTACGAGGCGTGCCCACCGAAGAAATTCTGAAGGAATGCCAGGAACGAATCCTGGCGCTGGTTCAGGATACGGGACAAGGAAAAGTGTTATACGACACGCTGGAAATGGAAGCGCCAGACATTGACCTTGTGCTTACTCAGCAAAAGCTGCAAGAAGAACTGAGGGCGAGCTTGGCCGATATAAAGCTGCGCAAGGCCATTGTGGTGCCTGATAGCCGTATTGCCTACCTTTCCCGTATTGCTTTTGGTGAAGGAAATTACCGTGTTTTCTATAGCGATTTGACAGCAGCCATCCAGTGGCTTGAAGAGTAAATCCACAACGAAATGCCTTACGGCAAGATCGACTGCTATTGGCGAGGTGCGACTACACGGCAATCATCGAAATCGGCGCCACGTTGCCGACACCGCACCTGCCGAGGTCAATGTCAGGTATGAAGTCGGAAGTTTTGATATCTGTCCGTCAGCAACCAGTCTGGAAGCGTCATTCAGTTCAGCCGCCGTGCATTTCCGTAAGCGGCAAATCAGTGCGCGCATACACACAGTCATTTGATCGATTGTGCTTTTCTATTCCTCGCTTCAATACCATCCAATGATCGCCCTTTTGCGAGCCGACATGTTTTAATTTGCCGTGCTTGACCAGCCGAGCTACAGAGGACAAGGCGGCCCCTGCCGTACGAGCACTGGTTTCGGGAGACGTTGACTCCCGAATCACCAAGGCCAGTGCAGGCACGGATTCGGGAGACAGTGACTCCCGAATCTGCCGGTTAGGCCAAATAAAACGCCCTGCATCTGCGCAGTTCCCGCTATTGCGTTCGGGTCATCTTCTCATTGCCAAGCCGCTCAGCTAGCTGGGTCAGCAGGCGATCCCTATAATCGGCCCGGTCAGATCCATGGAGCTCGTAGTGGTGAATACAGGCTCCGATAATCCAGTTGCCTACCGTCAGGCTAATATTGATCGCTCGGCTCGCCGTCGCCGCCCTGTATTCATGGGCTTGCTCGATAGCCTCGACCAGAGCAGTGAAATCCCGAGGGCCGGCATCTCCGACATCGCCTAGCGCTCGGCCTTTTTTTTCTTGCGCGCAGCCCTCGTCGGCGTGATAGCGCCGGCATAGGCACCGACAACTGAAATCCGGCCGTTTCCCATCGCCTCGGTCACGGCGGTGTAGGCCAGCTCTGGTGCTGGGCATCGGCATGCTGTCCGTCGCTGCCGCGCACCGTGGGCGTGATGCCCCGGCTTTGCAGCTGGTCACAGGCAAAGCCGACGCGCAGCGCATGCCCCGTAACACCCAACGCCTTTTTGGTCAGGCCGAACTTGGCCAGGGTCTTCATATAGGTGTTGCAGTTGTCTTTGAGCGTCCGGTCCGAAGGCGACAGATAGGAGCCGTTGTGCTTGCGGTAGACCTCCGCGCGCAGTAGCTTGGCGGTTCGGATCGACCAGTCATCGGTCAGCTCGAACAACCGGGGCCGCCCACCCTTGCTTCCGTCGGTGATTTCGATCTGCACCCCGTAGATCTCATCGTCTGGCCCAGGCTCGGCCCGGTTGCGCCTGGCCAGGCGCAACCGTCCGACATTGCCCCCAGGCAGCGCACCGCTCGATGGCGGCAAAGGCCTGAGGATCGGGATCAGGTGAAGGTCGCGCATGGGTTGAAGCCGCAGTGCCTCCATGCGGCGAAGGCCAAACGCCTGCTGGGCCAGTAGCACCAGGGCCACCCAGTGCACTTTTTTGGCGATCTCGAGCACCATGGCCTGAAAGTCCACCCCGGCCGCCTCCCAGGACTTGTCGGTATCGGCCACCGGATCGCGTCTGCACGCCTGCTGGCCCAGCGCATCGCCAAAGACCTTGACCAGCTCGGGCTTGTTGATCCAGCGCGCCAGATGGCGGCAGTGGGTTGCGATGCCGGCCGCATGGGACGCGCCGAACGCGCCGGCCTCCCGCTTTTGCCTGATGTGCCCAGCCAGCGCCAGGAAATGCCGCTCATCGAGCGCGTGCGGGTTGGCCAGGTTCTTGAAGCCCAGGTCTTTTCTCAGCCAGGTGAAGATACGCATCACGTCTTGGTAGGCGGACACGCAGGTCACTGACATGCTCATTGCTATGGCCAGAGTGTTAATTTTCACTTGATATGTCCGTACCTTTGCCGTACACTAAAGCCAGACCATTGATCAACCAAGGACACGGCCATGCAGACAACTGAAGAACCTGCCAAATTACGCTCCGAGCGCCTGGAAGCGCGGATTTCGGGTGAGAAAAAGGCAGTGCTCCAGCATGCGGCGGAACTCTCCGGTCGTACGCTGAGTGAATTCGTCGTGGAAAGCGCTCAGGCTGCTGCCATGCGTGTGATCCAGGAGCATGAAAACTTCCGCCTGAGCCAGGCGGAACAGATTGCCTTCGTGACAGCGCTGCTGAATCCGGCTGCGCCCAATGATCGCCTGCGTAAGGCGGCTGCGAACTATCGCCAGCAAATGAGCGTTTGATTGATCGCCCCAGCAACGCCGTACCGCATTGAGGCGTTAACCCAAGCGCATAGCCGGGAAGGCTTTTCTTGCGGCGTTGCGCCACTTGATCGCTATCTTCTGCAGCAGGCCCGCCAGGAGGCGGAAAAGTTTGTTGCGGCCGCCTTCGTTCTGGTCAAACCGCCGTCAAACCAAGTGCTCGGCTATTACACTCTTTCAGCCTGCACCATCAACGTGGAGCAAGTGCCGCCCGAGTTGGCAAAGCGCCTGCCGCGTTATCCGCAACTGCCCGTGACACTGCTCGGCAGGCTGGCAAGGGATGAACGAGTAAAGGGCAAAAGGACAGGGGATTTCCTGCTTATGGATGCGCTGTTCCGTGCGCTCCAGGCAACACAAGCCGTTGCATCCATGGCGGTCGTGGTCGATGCCAAGGACGCCAAGGCTGAGGCCTTTTATCAGGCGTTTGGGTTTGCTGTGGTACAGAATCAACCGCGCCGCTTATTTCTGGCCATGTCGGTAATCACCAAACTTTTTTAAATAAATCACCACCATAAATCGTCAGGCCTCAATCCTTGGATGCCAGCGTGAAGGATCGATGCCGCCAAGCCGTGATCGGCAATGCCGGGCACAGGCGCAGCATCGGCATGCCCACCTTGCATCGGGGATATGGCATAGGTATCAGGGCATCAGCCGGCTCCTGGCGTCACCCTCCTTTGACTCGGCAGCTTAACTGTAGTGACTCGAACCTGCTCGTTTTTAAGCTCAAAAGGCAGTCTTGCCATTTCAAGCCAGGTTCAAAACCGTTTAAGTCAGATGCGGTGAAAGTTACATACCGGATTTTCAGGAGGGGATGACGCCACCGCCGGATGAACAGCACTGCTTTTATATAAAAAGACACGCCAAGCGATAGTGTAATACTTGCACTGAAAGTTTGGAGAACGACATGGGCGCTGTATCCCTTCGACTGCCCGACGACGTGTCGGCCCGCCTGCAGGACCTGGCCGAGCGCACATGGCGCAGTAAGACGTTCTACATGGTCGAGGCCATCCGCGAGCACCTTGATGACCTGGAAGATGTCTACCTGGCTGAGCAACGCTGGAGCGACCACCGTGCTGGAAAGACGCAGGCCGTGCCATTGGAAGAAGTCATGAAGCGTCATGGCCTGGCGGGTTGAGTTCGATCCTGCCGCCGTGCGCGAACTCGGCAAGCTTGAGCCACAAAACGCCCGGCGCATCCAGACGTTTTTGCACAACCGCGTCGCGATGCTGGACGATCCGCGTAGCATCGACGAGGCCCTCAAGGGCGCGAAGCTGGGCCAATTCTGGAAGTACCGTGTGTGGGCGACTGCCGCATCATCAGCAGCATCGAGGACGGCGCCTTGCGCATCCTGATGGTCAAAATCGGCAACCGGCGCGAGGTGTACCGGTAGCGGGCACGCCTTGTGCGAGGCAAGTAGAAGTGATGTCCTTGGGAGGTATTTTTCAAGGAGGGTTTCCCCATGGCTGAACCCATGGAACCCAAGGGGCTGATGGCGCCTGGCGGGTTCCGCCGGATTTCTGTAGTGCAATCCGCCCGCCTGGCCGACGTGCCGTCCGAGGCGCAGTGGTTTGCCAACTTGACGAGCGTGCAGACCCAAGCGCGCTGACCAAAGCGATCTGCGCGCCTTCACTGCGTTCACCGGAGTTTTCCAGCCCCAGGAATTGCACACTTTCACGCGCATCCGCATACTGGTCTGTCGCGCTGAGTTGGAAAAAGCAAAATTTGGCCGGTGCCAGCATCCTCCAGCGCAAGCTCACCACACCCGCCTCGCTTTACCCGCCCACCGGGTTGGACTGGACGCCAAACACAAAGGGAAAGACCGGGCCGCGCGCTGAGCCAGTTGCTTAATTTGTATGCATCGACGCGCAAGCCAGTGCTGGCGCGGCCTTTGCAGCTCGTGAACGAGGTTATCCACAAGGTGACCCACAGAAAATGCGCACAACGTTGAGCGGTGCTTGCACAACGCTGATCAGGTCATGCTCCGCACGCTTGGGAACATCGCTTGAGGGATGGCAGCCGCTTCTCCCTACACCTTGCAAACAAGCTCGGCAATGGCTTGATGCAACAAGTTCGCTGGCGCTGCCAAGTCAGCCGGTCAGCTCACACGGCATTGACAATGGGCATGTCCCCCACCCGGTTGTGTACCCCGGCATCAGACGCTCTTGGCGCTTGCCCCAGAGCCGAGTTCGGTCATCGATCCCGCAGCTGGCCAGGTGCACCATGCCCTTGCCGTATTTTCCGTTCAGCGCATCCATCGTGGCCATCAGCTGGGCCCCCCCTCGCCAGTCACTTCGGGCTCCAGGTCCAGCTTGCCTTGGCTCATGCTGCCGGGCACCAGGTCCAGTAGCATGACGCCGGCCTTGAGCAGCTCAAAGCCGGGCTGGTAGATCGAGCGCAGGCCCAGGACTGCGGTTTGCACCAGGCAAGTGGTGTCGGCCGTCGGGCGGCGCAGGGGTACCACTGCGCTTTGCGAAAAGCGCGGCCCCGGCCGGTGCGGCGGGGTGTGGGCAAACGCCAATACCTCGCTCGCGACGCTCGCCTGCCCGCGCAGCTTTTCAGCCGCTCGGGCGGCAAACTCGCTCACCGCTTCAATCAGGGCCCGAGGTCGGTCACCGGCCGGCCAAAGCTGCGCGTGCAGGCAATCTTTTTTTTTGGGCGTGGGCTGCTCTTCCAGGGCTATGCAGGACAGGCCCTGGAGTTCCCTCACCGTGCGCTCGAACACCACGCTCCAGCGTCGGCGCACGGTGGTGGGGTCCACGCGCATGAGGTCCAGCACCGTGCCGATGCCGCCCTCCTCCAGCTGCCCCGCAATCAGGGGTTTTGTCGCATTGGCGGTCGTACCGGCTGCTCATTTATGCTGAGCTCTTTTTTGTGACGGGTATGAAACGAGATGTTCGCAACCAAAGGAATGCGATTTCCAATCGACGTGATTGGGGTATGCATCCGTTGGTACGCAGCCTATCCGTTGAGCTATCGCCACCTGGAGGAAATGATACAGGAACGAGGCGTGTGTGTAAACCACTCTTCGATCAACCGCTGGGCGATCCGGTTTCTGCCCTTGGTTGAAAAAGTCTTTTGCAAGCACAAGCGCCCGGTGGGCGGCAGCTGGCGCGTGGACGAAACCTACATCAAGGTCAAAGGATGAGATCAATGCCCGAGGTAAAACACCGATCATCGTGCGGCAAATCAAATACCTCAACAACATCGTGGAGCAGGACCATCGCGCTGTCACACGGGTCACCACCTAGAGGCTCAACTTCAAGTCATTTCGGGCTGCCAGTAATGTCCTAGCCGGCATCGAACTCATGCACATGATCCGCAAAGGTCAGATCATGCAGCAAGGCTGCAGCGAACTGTCTTTTGCCGAGCAGTTTTACGCGTTGTCAGGAAAAATCCGTCCCGTCTGAGGAACTGGCATGCGTTCTTGCCCCAAACACGTTCATCAGCCAGCAACGCGACACCATTAGCCGGCCGGTGTAAAGCGAGCACCCATTAGCCGGCCGGTGTAAAGCGAGCATCAAAATTCATGGCGGCGCCAGCCGCCTGTCTTCAATCTATCCTTTTTCAAGCTGTTTACAGTTGCCAACCGCGTCCGTTTCTTCAATTCTTAGTTGCGACGAATCGCGCCAGACACCCATCAGGGATCCAAGCGAGCAGCCCTGTCACGGCCTCTCGCCTTGGCGGCTTGGCCGCCCCAGAAGAACGTTGGTGCCGAAACGTGTCCAATGGTTGATCACAGATCCGTGGCTGCCGAAATATCGGCTCCAATCCCTTGCTGGCTCACGTCGCGGGCGATCCGCATTACTGCAAACAGGTGACGGTGGCACGCCATCCAATTCAGAACCGTCGGCTGCTACTCCAGTCGCGTTACCGGGCTTGGTCGGCCACCGTCGTTACTCATGCGAAGCAGCGCGTCACATCAAATGGCCGGCCTTCTTTCAGCATGTGAAAGCATGCTCTGGCCAATTTATGTGCAAGGGCCTGGATAGCCACCACGTTGTTCGTCTTGGCCTTCTTTCTGTCGTAAAACCGTTTTGCCTCAGCATTGAATCGCATCGCATAAACAGCAGCCTCCACAAACGCCCAGGCAAGGTACTTGTTACCGTTCTTCGTATTGCCTGCGCCTTTCTTCTTGCCATTGCTGGTGTGCGCGCTGTCGACGCAGCGCGCGTAAGACGCAAAGTTGCCAGCAGCTTTGAAGCGATCAATCGGGCCTGTCTCCAGCAGGATGGTGGTTGCCAGCACTTTGCCAATACCCGGCACGCTGGTGAGCAGTGCGTAGTCTGAACGCGCCTTCATGTCTGCCAGGAGTCGCTTCTCCAGAAGGTCAATCTGCTCGGAAAGAGTCGTGATCACCGCCACGTTGGTTTTGACCGCCAGTGCTACATCCGCAGCCAACGGCATTGCATCAACCGACTCCGCTGTCAGCTGCTTGACTTGATTGCTTGTAATGCGCGAACCATTTTGGCGCGCCGTGATGTTTTCGATGGCCAGAATGTGGGCCGTGCGGCTACGCACCAGTTGCATCCGCTTTCGCGCCAGATCGCGCACCGCGCGGTGTTCGGGCTCCAGTATGGTTCCTGTTGGCAATATTCCCAGTCGCAGCAGATGGGCAAGATAACGTGCATCGGCTTCATCGCCGCTGTGTTTGAGACCTTCGTATTTCTTGATCGCTGTCGTATGGGCCAGGTGCACCGTGAATCCCGCATCCTTGAGTCCGTCGACCAACCAGTACCAATTGAAAGTGGATTCAACCACGACGCCTGCCAATTCTGATTGCCAGGGTTTGATAAGCCCAATGATCTTTTCAAGATCATTTGGTAAGCGCTTCTCGGCCACAATGTGATCTTGCTCGTCGAGCACCGACACCACGCTATTGTTCGAATGAAGGGCAATTCCGCAGTATTTCATCTCAGCCTCCAGGTCGGTTAAAGAAAGTTTGCAAACTCACTTTAAGTCCACCACCTGCCTCGGGGGCAGGATGCCGGCTAGATGATTTTCCTGAATCCGTGACTTCGCCGTGAGATTTTGGTGGTTTCCTTATTGAAATCAATGAGTTGGCCGCCAATTCCAGTTCACCCTGCAGGTGAGCCAAGAACATGACCGACTTTTTGATCAAACGACTGC
>JAODMS010000042.1 GCA_025464925.1 Arthrobacter sp. | reverse complement strand
CCATCGTCGCGCCGCATGAGCCAACGGAACAGGCCCCGTAGCGGCCAAGTGGATAACCGAAACGGGGCCTGCTGCCGAGGGGAGTGCTTGCCTGCTAGGAGAGTTCGCTGGCCGAGCGCTCCAGCTGCTCCAGCCATGCCTGGCGCGCCTCGAGGGCCTCCTGCGCAGCCTTGATCTTGCGCTGGTCGCCAGCCTTCTCAGCTTTGGCGAGGTCGTCCTTGAGTCCGGCAATGGCCGCTTCCAGCTGCGTCAGGGCGCTGTTGGTGCGGGCCTTCGTCTCCGGGTTTGACCGCTTCCAGTTCTCATCCTCGGCCTGGCGGACGGCGTCCTCCACCTTCCGCAGGCCGGCCTCGACGCGGCCCATGTCAGCGCGCGGAACCTTGCCGGCTTGCTCCCAGCGGTCCCGGATGGACTGGAGAGCCTTCTTGACAGCGGCGAGGTCCTTGATGGGAAGCAACTCGTTGGCCTCCACCAGCAGGGCCTCCTTCACCGTCAGGTTTGCCCCGTACTCCTGGTCGATCTCGTCGTTGGCTGCCTGGCGGTTGGTGAAGAAGACGTCCTGCGCGGCCCGGAAACGTGCCCAGAGGGCGTCGTCGTCCTTGCGGCTGGCGCGGGGGGAGGCCTTCCAGTCATCCATCAGGCGGCGGTATTCGCCGGCTGCGAAGCCCCAGTCGGTGGAGGAGGACAGCGCTTCCGCTTCGGCGATCAGCTTCTCCTTGGCGGCCTTGGCTGCCGAATTGCTGCTGTCCAGCTGCGAGAAGTACGCACGGCGGTGCCGGTCAAAGACCGTGCGGGCGGCGCGGAACCGCTTCCAGAGCGCATCCTCGTTGCTGCGGCCGAGCCGGACGCCGCTCTTCTGCGCGGTCTTCCAGCTTTCGAACAGTTCGTTCATCCGGGCGCTGGAGGTTTTCCACTGAATCTGGGCGGGGTCGTGGCCGGCTATCTCTTCGGCCTCGGCCACAATGGCCTCGCGGGCCGCGAGTTCAGCGGCGCGGACGGCATCGTGTTCGGCCTTCTCGGACTTTTCGAGCTCACCGATCTGCGCAGCGAGGGTGTCCAGTCGTGCCTCGGCGGAGCGGAGATCGCCCACCATGTTCCGCTCGGCCAACTGCTCGCGGAGGTGCGTGACCGTCTTCTGCATGTCCGTGCTGGGCGCCTTGGAGCTGACGCGCTGCTCCAGCAGGACAATCTGTGCCACGACGTCGTCATACTTCCGGGCGAAGTAGCCCAGGGCCTCGTCATCGCTGACGCCCGGGTACTGGCCGACGGGGTGTTCGGTGCCGTCAAGGGTCAGGAACACCTGGCCGTCGCCTTCAACCCGGCCCCAGCGGGCTGCTTCGGCCAGCGAGGCAGCGGAGGACGCGGATGCCGGTGCGGGGGCAGCGACGGACGGCTTGGCCTTCGGCCGGGCCGCGAATGCTGCCGGTGACGGGGCGGGCCGGTGTCCCGGCTCCGGTGCAGCCGCCGCTGCAGCTTCCGCGGACGGCTCAGCGGCTGCGGCAGAGCCGGGAGTCGGGGCCTCCGCCTCGGCCTCCGGTGCGGCAGCAGGCCCGGCTGTGGCGTCGGCCTCGGCCGCTACGGCCCCGGCCGACGGTGCGGGCGTGTCGATTGCGGCGTCTGGCGCTTTCTCTGCTGCTTCGCCTGCGACCGCAATGCTCTCGGCTTCGGTTTCATTGGCAGCTGCTGCTGACAATGTTTCGTCGGATTTCTGACTGTCTGTCACCGCTAGAAGTCTTTCGCTTGGAGGGAAATACCGGACCGCGGCCACTAAGGCCCCGGCTGGTTACTTCAGAGAGAACGAGTCTATCGTGACTGGTTCCGCAGGTGCGCCGTCGGTGGCGTTATCGCCGGGTTTAAGGCCGGCGGCGGCAATGCCGGTGATCACATCCAGCCCGGATGTCACCCTGCCCACCACGGTGTAGCCGCCGGCAGCGTCGGCCGGAATGACAGTGTCCTTGTAAACGATGAAGAACTGGGTGCCGTTGCTGTTTGCATTTCCGTCCGTTCTCGCCACGGCAATGGTTCCGGCAGGGTAGTTGTTGTCCTGCGGCGTGTTTTCCAAAGGACCCCAGGCGTAGGCCGGGTCGCTGCTGCCGTCGCCGGACTTGGACCCGCACTGCAGCACGCCGAACGTCTCGGCAGTGGTGAGGCGGTGGCAGTTCAGGCCGTTGTAGAAGTTCTGGTCGGCCAGCGATTTAAAGACGGCGGCCGCCTGCGGCGCCTTGGTGCCGTCCAGTTCGACTCCCAGGGTCCCCCTGTTCAGCTTGAGCTCGCCGGTGAAGGTCCGACCCGCCGCGGTTTCCGGCTTGGGGATGTTCTCCGCATTGGTGGGAGGGTCCGACGGCGTGGCGGAGGCGGAGGGGGTCGGCAGCCCGGCCTGCGCCGCGACGAACTCTTCTTCGCTCGGGTGGGAGGAGAAGACGGTCAGCTGGAGGACAAGGGCGAGGACCACCGCCGCCGTGCCGGCGCCAGTCGCAAGGACGTTGTCGCGTTTGCGGCGCTTCTCCTGTTCCCGGCGCAGCTCGCGCTTAGCCTCCATTTGCTGGACGCGCCGCTTCGCTTCGCGGGCGTTCCGTGAACTGGCCGCCAATGGTCCTCCTGGTTGTAGGGCTGAAACCGGACCGGTCCCGGGGCGCCGTCGCGGTTTCAGCAGCAAAGCAGCGGCAACAGCGGAGAGTCCGGCCGCATTAGAGATGCAGGCCCCGAAAGCATAAACTGACTGCCGCACACATTTTATGCATGACTGGCCGGTCTGCCGCCTATCTGCCCTACGTTTCGGTCAGAATGCGTCGCAGAACGCGGGCTCGTTGTTTCTACCGTTGTTATCTGAGGAGAAAATCCACCATGGCACGCACAGCCTCCCTGTCCGGATTCCCCGAGTGGCTTCCCGAGGAACGGCTGGTGGAGCTGCATGTACTGGACACCTTGCGGCGGATCTTTGAACTGCACGGTTTCTCCTCGATCGAAACCCGCGCCGTGGAAACGGTGGGGCAGCTGCTGCGCAAGGGCGAAATCGATAAAGAGGTCTACGGCCTCAGGCGGCTTCAGGACGAGGACGGCGAAGAGGGCACGGCAGGCAAGGCCGATCCGCACGCCCTGGCCCTACACTTCGACCTCACCGTGCCGTTCGCCCGGTACGTGGTGGAAAACGCAGGCTATCTCGCCTTCCCGCTCCGCCGTTACCAGATCCAGAAGGTCTGGCGCGGCGAGCGTCCGCAGGAAGGACGCGCCCGCGAGTTCACCCAGGCGGACATCGACGTCGTCGGCGACGGCGAACTGCCGTTCCGCTACGACGTCGAGATTGCGCTCGTGATCGCCGAAGCCCTGAACGCCCTGCCGATCCCGGACTTCCTGCTCCGGATCAACAACCGCAAGCTGGCCGAGGGCTTCTATACCGGCATCGGGCTCACGGACACCGCCGGGGTGCTGCGCAGCATCGACAAGCTGGAGAAGATCGGCCCGGCCAGGGTAGCGGAGCTGCTCAAGTCCGAGCTGGGCGCCACCGACGAGCAGGCGCAGGCGGCGCTGAAGCTGGCCTCGATCCGCACCGAGGACACCTCCTTCGTGGAGCAGGTCCGCGCCCTGGGCGTCAGCAACGAACTGCTGGAGGAAGGCCTGAACGAACTCGAGCAGGTCATCGCCGCGGCGGTCCAGCGGGCCCCCGGCAAGGTGGTCGCGGACCTGAGCATCGCCCGCGGCCTGGACTACTACACCGGCACCGTCGTGGAAACGGTCCTGGTGGGCCACGAACAGCTCGGCTCGATGTGCTCCGGCGGGCGCTACGACGCGCTGGCCAGCATGGGCAGCCGCAAGTTCCCCGGCGTCG
>JAODMS010000033.1 GCA_025464925.1 Arthrobacter sp. | reverse complement strand
AACGGTACGCTCTTCGACCTCGGGGTCGATGATTACCATCAATTCGTAAGGACGCATATGTGAACCCACCTCCTTTGGGCTAAGCGGTTACGGCATTTCCGTAACAGGAGGTTCATTTGCGGTGCCGTGCTTGCCCAGCCGCCGGAACGGAGGCGTGGCGCAGCACAGACTTCAATATCTTAGTGCATCGGGGCCGGATTCGACGACTCCTTGCCCCCAGCGTACGGGCTGCGCAGCCGGGCGCAGAAAAGCGCCGGCAGCCATGTGGACAACCGGCGCGGACCGTCGGAGGCCGGCGGCATGCCATGATCGGGGAATGAACACCGGATCCGCTTCCCGGGGCAGCGTGCCCACCCGCAGGAGCCGCCTGCGCTTCGCCGTCATGCTGCTGGCCGGGCTGTCCGCCGCGGCCGCCGCCGGCCTGGCCGGGCACTGGGTACAAGCTCCCACCATCTTCTGGGACGTCGCCGCGCTGACTTACCTTATCTGGGTCTGGCTGGTGATCGGGCGCATGGATCCGGCGCGGACCCGATCCCATGCCACGGCCGAGGATCCGTCGCGCGGCACCACCGACCTGCTGATCCTGGGCGCCAACGTGGCCAGCCTTGCGGCGGTGGCAGCGGTCGTCGCGGATTCCCACAACAACGCCGGGGCCGCGGCCCGGCTCGGCGGCGGACTGCTGGCCCTGGCCTCCGTGGCGCTGTCCTGGATGCTGGTCCAGACGCTCTTCACCCTGCGCTACGCCCAGCTGTACTACAGCACGGGCCGGAAAGCCGGCCCCGAGGTGGGCGGAATCGATTTCAACCAGCAGCAGCCCCCGCAATACACGGACTTCGCCTATCTCGCCACGAGCCTCGGCATGACCTACCAGGTGTCGGACACCGCCCTGCAGAACCATGGCATCCGCGCCCAGGCCCTCAAGCACAGCCTGCTTTCCTACGTCTTCGGCACCGTCATCCTCGCGGCCACCCTTAACCTGGTGATCGGGCTGGCCGCCTAAGCGGTTTTCCCGCTCAGGCTGCCGTCCTGAAAAACACCTCGGTGGCCTTCGCCAGCCGGTAAGGGTCTTCGACGCCGCAGAGCTCGCGGGCGGAGTGCATCGAGAGTAGGGGCACCCCGACGTCGACCGTCCGGATGCCTAGGCGGGTTGCCGTGAGCGGGCCGATGGTGGAGCCGCAGGGCATCACGTTGTTGGAGACGAATTCCTGGTACGGGATCCCGGCATCGGCGCACAACCGCGCCCAGAGGGCGGCACCGATAGCGTCGGTCGCGTAGCGCTGGTTGGCGTTGATTTTCAGCAGCGGGCCGCCGTTGAGGGCGGGCCTGTTGGCAGGGTCGTGCCGCTCGGCGTAATTCGGGTGCACGGCGTGGCCGGCGTCGGCGGAGACGCAGAACGACGCCGCGAAGGCCTGCCGCCGCTGGCTCGCGGAGGCCCCCAGCCCGTCGGAAATGCGCACCAGGACGTCCTCCAGTATCGGGCCGCAGGCGCCGGAGCGGGATGCCGAGCCGATTTCCTCGTGGTCGAAGGCGGCGAGCACTGCGATCGGGGTGCCGCCCGACAACTGCGTCAACGCCTGGGCGTGGGCGATCAGCGCCTCGAGTCCGGCATGGGTTGCCGAGAGGTTGTCCAGCCGTCCGGACGCGAAGAACTCCCCCTTCGCCCCGAACACCGCGGGTGCCTGCGTGTCTGCAATGACGACGTCATAGCCGCCGATCTGCGCCGGATCGATGCTGGCACCGGAAACCCGCCCGGCCAGCAACGCCAGCAGATCCTCGCCGGCCGGATCCCCGAGACCGAACACGGGGTTCATGTGCTGCTGCTTGTCCAGCGCCAGGCCGTCGTTTACGGCGCGGTCCAGGTGGATGGCCAGCTGGGGAAAGCGCAGCAGGGGGCCGGTGGCGGTGAGGTGCTGCGTACCGTCCAGCATCACGAGGCGGCCGGCGAGCTGCAGTTCCCGGTCCAGCCACGAGTTCAGCAGGGGCCCGCCATAGACCTCGACGCCGGCCTGGAGCCAGCCGAACCTGCCGGTGGTGGGTTTCGGCTTGAGTTTGAAGGACGGCGAATCGGTGTGGGCGCCCAGGATGTTGAAAGCCGTGGTGGGTCCCGCGCCGGCCGGCGTCACCCAGGCAATCAGGGCCCCGTCACGGATCACGTAATGCTTGCCTGCGGCGGCGGTTGGGCCGGCGCCAGCACCGCCGTCCCACGGCTGCAGTTCGTCCAGACCGGTGAAGCCCGCCCCGTCCAGTCGGCGGGCGGCCTCGTGGACGGCGTGGAAGCTCGACGGCGACGCCGTGACATACGCCCCGAGGTCCTGGATGTGTGCTGCGGCATTGGTCTGTGTCGGCATGGCTCCGAGTCTAGCGCCGCCCAAATCCGGTGCACGGCTACACGGTGACGTTGAGCCCTGCCGTATAGCCTGCGGACACCGAACCGCTCATGGTGGCGAGCTGGTAGATCCCGCCGTCGTCGCCGAAGACGTTGTCGGATTTCAGGGTGGTCCGGGGGAAATTCCGTGCACTGGTTTCGTAGCCGGCCGAGGCGTAGACCTCCTTGCAGGCCGCCTCCGTCAGCGCGATCTGCGAGACGGCGAGGACCTGGCCGGCCGCCGTGGCGTTACTCATGGACTCGAAGACTTCGAAGTGGATGTGCGGCCAGCGGCCGCTGTAGGCGCCGGGATAGATGGTCTTGAAAGTGACCTGACCGTTTGCGTCGGCCTCCTGGACGCCGCGGAGGTAATTTTCGTTCCGGAGGCCGGAGTCGTACATGGAGTACTTGCCTTCACGGTCGCAGTGCCAGGCGTAGACGGCGGCGCCGGCCAGGGGGGTGCAGCCGTTGGAGTTATCGAGCAGGTTCAGCGTGACCGTCAGGGGCACTCCCTCCACCGTGGTGGTGGAGGTTCCGAAGCTGGACGTGATGTCCTGCCGGACCACGCCGGAGGCCGCCAGCACGTTGGGCCCGTTTGAACCGTCGCCGGGGTAAGGACCGGCTGTTTCCTGCGGGATCTCGACGCGGCACTCGGCGATGGCACGGGTCAACGTGGGCGAGGCGGTCGCCGAGGCGGACGACGTCGTTGGAGCTGCGGGGGCCGAGCCCGTCGGCGTAGCGCCGGCGGAGGCCGTGGTTCCGGCCGTGGATCCGGTCGGCGCGCAGGCGGCCAGGGCGGCGGCCGTGCCCATCCCCAGGAACATGCCCAGTGAGCGGCGGCTTAGCAGGGTGGAGAGGTCGAATTCCAGCCCGCGGTCATGGTTGGGATGCGGCTGGTGCGGAGGATGCGGTGGTGTATTCATGAGCCCATGGAACACCAGCGCACTATGCCGGGACTAGGCCTTAGCTATGAGTTTGCTGTGCCGGCACCCACGGTGGCGTCCAGGACCGGAGCTTCCGCGTCGTCTCCGCCGCGGCCCTGCTGCCGGGCCGTCTTGGAGCCATGCTTACGGTAGCGCCAGAGCCCCACCCCCACCACGACGGCAGCAAGGGCCAGCGAGAGCAGCAGTGATTCGCGGGTGGACTCCAGGATCACCATCCCGATCAGCAGTGCGACGATGCTGACGATGGCTACCCAGGTCAGGTACGGGAAGAGCCACATCTTCAGGGCGAGATCCTGGGAGGCCGCGCCCATCCGGCGGCGCAGGATGAGCTGCGAGCTTGCAATGACCAGCCAGACGAACAAGGCGATGGCACCGGAGGTGTTGACCAGGAAAAGGAACACCGTGTCCGGGGCGATGTAGTTCAGGCCGACGGTGATGAAGCCAACGACGGTGGAGGCCAGCACCGCGGCGGCCGGAACGCCGCGTTTGGAGATCCGCATCCAGGACCGGGGCGCGTCGCCACGCCGGGACAGCGAAAACAGCATGCGGCTGGCGGTGTAGAGGCCGGAGTTCAGGCAGGACAGCACGGAAGTCAGCACGACGATGTCCATGATGGTGCCTGCGCCCGGGATCCCGAAGAGCTCGATCACGGCGACGTAGGGGCTCTTGGCCACGGAGGCGGAGTTCCAGGGAAGCAGGGTGACCACCACGGCAATGGAGCCGATGTAGAAGACCAGGATGCGCCAGACCGTGGACTTTACGGCCTTCTTGACGGCGTCGACCGGATTCTCGGATTCACCGGCGGCGATGGTGGCGATTTCAGCACCGAAGAAGGAGAACACGACCACCAGGATGCCGGCCAGCACTGCGCCCGGGCCGTTGGGCAGGAAGCCGCCATTTTCGATCAGGTTGCCCAGGCCAGGGGCCGGCACGCCGGGAATAAGGCCGAAGATCGCCGCCACGCCGAAGAGCAGGAACAGCGCGATGGCTGCCACCTTGATGGAAGCAAACCAAAATTCAAACTCGCCGAAGGATTTCACGGAGACCAGGTTGGTGAGAGTCAGCAGCACCATGAGCAACAGCGCCCAGACCCATTGATCGATGCCCGGCACCCAGCGGTGCATGATTGCGGCTCCTGCCGTGGCCTCGATGCCGAGGACGATAATCCAGAACCAGGCGTAGAGCCAGCCGATGCTGAAGCCTGCCCAGGGACCCAGCGCCTTGTCCGCATAGGTAGAGAACGAGCCCGTTTCCGGGTTGGCTGCGGCCATTTCGCCCAGCATGCGCATGACCAGGATGACCACCAGACCCGCTGCCATGTAGGCAATCAGGATGCCGGGACCGGCCTGCTGGATGGCGGCTCCGGACCCGACAAACAGACCGGCGCCGATCACTCCGGCAATGGCGATCATGGAGAGATGCCTGGGTTTGAGGGATTTGGAGAGCTGCTGGTCAGCAGTCATGAAAGCGCCGTCCTTCGTGGATTGTCGGGGCCCGCCTGCATGATGATGCGCGGGAATGGGCCACACTGTCGTCCCACCCTAGACCGGCGCCGCGGGGCTCCGGGTGCGCAGGCCGCAGATTACGCCCTCGGGCACGCCGGACCATCATTCCGTTCTGGCGACTGGAAGACAACGAAGGACGCGTCAGCACGGCCTGCTGGCGCGTCCTTCACCGGTGGTGCACCGATTCTGTCCGGGGCCTGGACGGCGGGGCCCGGCGACGGGTCTAGACGTCCCGCTTTTTCAGCAGGACGGCGGCGAGGACCATCGGGATGACAACCCAGGCGCCCAGGACCAGGGCGGCCTGCCAGGCTTCCAGTGTGTCGGGGACATGCTCCACGGCTGTCATGGGATCGACGGTGTTGCCGGGAAGGTATTTCCTGGCCTCCACGAAGAAGTCGCCCGGAATCAGCTGGAACGCGATCGGCGCCACGAAGAACAGGCCGACCAGGCTCATGATGCCGCCGGCAGAGTTGCGGACCAGGGCGCCGAGGGACATTCCGATGGCGGCGACGGCCGCCACGTAGAGGCTGTTGACCAGCAGCAGCTTGACCGACTGCGAGCTGGCGAGGTCGAGTTTGAGGTCGTAGTTGTCCAGGATCGGCAGGGACACCATGCCCGCCAGGAGCACGGAAACGGCAGTCAGGGCGAGGGCAGTCACCATGACGACCAGCAGCTTGGCGACCAGCGCGGGGATCCGTTTGGGTACTGCGGCGAAAGTGGACCGCGCCATACCCGTGGTGAACTCCGAGCTCATCAGGAGCACGCCGAGTGAACCGAGGATCAGCTGGGCAAAGGCGATGCCGGAGGTCGGGACGCTGACGGCGAGGTCCCCGCCTTGGGCCGCAAACGCCGCGGCCGCTTCCGGGTCCGTCGCCGCCGCCTCCGCAAACTGTCCCGTCCCCCAGGCGGAGAGGGCACCGAAGCCCACCATGACCACCACGGTGGAGCCGAGCAGGATCAACGTGGACAGCAGGGTGCGGAACTTGATGAATTCGGAGTTCAGTACCCGCAGAAAGCCGGGGCCCGGTCCGGAACTGGCGCCGTTGCCGGATTTTTCGGGACGGTCGCCGGCGTGCGCGCCGCGGCGTGCGGGGATGGGTTCGAGAGTGGTTGAGCTCATGGCTAGTTGCCTCCGGACTGGACGGGAGCAACGGCGCCCGTGGTGATCAGCGAATGGTATTCGACCTCATCCTTGGTCAGTTCCATGTAGGCCTCCTCAAGGCTGGCCTGCAGCGGGGTGAGCTCATAGAGCAGAACGCCGCTGTCGAGGGCGGCGCGGGCAATCTGCCGCGGATCCATGCCCTTGACCTCCAGCAGCTCATGGTCCTGCACCTCCACCGAGGCTCCGGTGCCGGCCAGCAGGTGCATCAGCTGGTTCGGCTGGTCGGTGCGGACGCGCGTCCGGCCTTGGCCCTTGCCGGTGATGATCTCCTGGATCGGGGCGTCCGCGATGATCCTGCCGCGGCCGATCACGATCAGGTGGTCGGCCGTGACGGCCATCTCACTCATCAGGTGGCTGGAGAGGAACACCGTACGCCCCTCGGAGGCCAGGTGTTTGACGAGGTTGCGGACCCAGAGGACGCCCTCCGGGTCGAGGCCGTTGACGGGCTCGTCCAGGATGATGGTCTGCGGGTCGCCCAGCAGCGCAGCGGCGATGCCCAGCCGTTGGCCCATGCCCAGCGAGAAGCCCTTGACCTTTTTCTTGGCCACTTCGGTCAGGCCTGTCATCTCGATGACTTCGTGGACGCGCTTTTTGGGGATGCTGTGCGTAGCGGCCATCGCCAGCAGGTGGTTGTAGGCGGAGCGGCTGGTGTGGACGGCTTTGGCATCGAGAAGCGCGCCGACGTCGCGCAGGGGTGCGGCATGCTGGGCAAGCGGGGAACCATTGACGGTTGCTGAACCCGACGTCGGCCTGTCCAGCCCCATGATCATGCGCATGGTGGTGGATTTGCCGGCTCCGTTGGGACCCAGGAAGCCGGTGACCCGGCCGGCTTCGACAGTGAAGTTGATTCCGGCGACGGCGGTCTTGTCGCCGTAAACCTTGGTTAGGCCTCTTGCTTCGATCATGGAAGCGATCCTTTGGGTAGCGGGCGGAATATGACGGACCGTCGCAATCACAGGTCCGCGTAGCCACCACGGTACCGATGGCGATCGCGGATTTCGCCGGTCTCAGGGATGATTCAGGGACGAATCAGGGTAGTCCGGGAGGAAAACGGCCTCGTTCGGGCCGTCCTGTGACACCCTGTGACGCCTCAGGAGGTCGGCGAGTAGTAGGTAAGAGCGCCGCGGCGGACCGTGAAGTCGACCCGCCGGACCCCCGGCATGGCCTCGCCGTCCACCGCGAGGGCCATCGTGGAATCTGATGATTCCACCCGGACCCTGCTGGTTTCGCTGAGGTGGGTGATCCTGGAGCTGGCGACGGTGCCGGTCAGCACGGACCAGAGCAGACGCAGCCGGGCAAATGACTCGTCCGCGGTAATCATCCGCAGATCCAGCACACCATCCTCCAGCACCGGACGAACCAGCGGGGCATGGTCGCGGGGGTAGTAGCGGCCGCGGCCGATGTACAGGATCCAGAGCTTGTGCCGCGCGCCGTTCACGACGAGCGAGGTGGGCGTGCCGGCGGCGAACGTCCTGAACATGGCCACTACGCCGGCCAAAGGCTTGCCCAGTGCCGGCTGAAGCTGTTCCCGCCGCCGCACCAGGTTGGGGTACAGGCCGATGCTCGCCGTGTTGACCATGATCAGCTCGAGGTGCTCCGGGCTGTCGGGAAGTCCGCGTTCCACGACCACGTGGCCCACGTCGGCCCGTGCGGCCTCGCCCCGGGAGGCCGCTTCGATGGCAGCCTCCAGGGTCGGTGTCCCGGCGTCACGGGCAAAATGGTTGACTGTCCCGCCGGGGAGCACCAGCAGCGGGAGCGAATGTTCGACGGCTGCCGCGGCTGCGGTTCCGACCGTCCCGTCGCCGCCCCAGACTCCCAGGGCAACGACTCCGGGCCGGGTCGCGATGCGGGCGATCTCGGTGGCGACGTCCTCATCAGGTGTGATTTCCCTTATATACGCTTTTGGGAATACTTTTTGGAGCACACCCACGGTCTCCTCAGCATAGGAACCGCCCAGGGTGTTCACTGCGATGCCCAGTCCCTCGCCCGCCGGCATTTCCGCCGCCGGTACGGCCGTACGGCGGGTCTCGGGGAACGGTGGCCGGACAGGCCACCACTTCCTTGTGACCAGTACCGCTCCGGCTCCGATCGCCGAGCCGAACAGCACATCGGAGGGCCAGTGTGCCCCGGTGTGGATCCGCGAGTAAGCCACGCCTGCCGCCACTGGGGCCAGCGCGGCACCAAGCGCAGGGCGCACCATTCCGACGCCGAGGGCGAAGGCAACGGCTGAGGCGGAGTGGCCCGAGGGCATGGACGAACTCGTGGGTTGCGGATGGACAAACCGGAACGCCGGGAGATGTTCCGGAAGGGGGCGGGCCCGGGGCAGAAGGGTCTTGAACAGGAGATTGGTGATCGCCGATGCCACCCCCTGCGCCAGGAGTCCGTGCAGCGCTGCCCGCCGTGTCTTGCCGGGAAACAGCGCCAGGAAACCGGCGACGCCGAGCCACAATTTGCCCTTGTTCGCGGCCGCGGACAGCTGGCGGAAGAAGTCGTCATGGCCCCCGCCGGGGAGGGCAGACACCGTCCGCACCAGTTTCCGGTCCAACTTTGCCAGCCCACCAGGCGCTTTCCGCAGCATGCTTCGCATCTGACCACCATACTGCCGGGCCCGTTCCGCGGTGGCGCAGGCCCTGGAGGATCATGCCAAGTGGCTGTCCCGCCAGGAATATATGCATTCAGGGGAATAAAGATGCGCGGCGGCTCCTTACTTGGCAGCCAAGGGCCTCGCGGCGGCCGCGAGTAGCAGCGCACCCAGAATCGGAACCGCGATAGCGAGCAGGGCCACCCTGATACCGGTCACGTCGCCAAGGTAACCGAGCAGGGGCGGGCCGGCGAGGAACGCGATATAGCCCAGGGTGGAAACGACGGACACGCGGGCGGCGGCGTGTTTTGGGTCATCCGCCGCGGCCGACATTCCCACCGGGAATGCGAGGGCGGCTCCCAACCCCCAGAGGGCGGCACCGGCGGTGGCGAGCCAGATGTTGCCGGCCAGCGCGAAGAGCCCCAGTCCTGCCGCCGCCGCCGCCATGCTGGCGCGGAGGACCACCACTCGGCCGTACGCGTCGATGGCCCGGCCGCCGAAAAAGCGCATGGCGGTCATCGCCAAGACGAAGACCGCAAAGAGCAGGGCACCCGTAGACTGCGAGGCTCCGAGGCCGTCCACCGCGGCCTTCGCAATCCAGTCATTCCCGGCGCCTTCGGTCAGCGTGGCACCGAGGACCACCACACCGATCAGCAGCGTGCGTCCGTCCCGCCAGGCCGAACCCTTCGGCTCCTTCGCTTCCCCGGCCAGCGGCACGGCCGCCGGGAGGTGCGGCAGGAAGTACCGAGGAGCCACCGCGGTCAGCACGGCCACCACAGCGGCGATGACCAGCAGGTGCGCAGGAAGTCCGACATCCAGGCTCGACAGGCCCGCGCCGATCAGGGCGCCCAAGAAGGCGCCTCCGCTGAAGGCCGCATGGAACTGCGGCATGATGGTGCGCCCGAGTCGGTGCTCGACGTCGGCCCCTTCGATGTTCTGCGACACGTCCCACAATCCGACGCCCATGCCGAAGAAAAACAGCGCGATGGCAGTCCCGGGCACGGATTCGAACATCAGGGACAGCGCCACCCCGACGCTGGCCGCCGCCGCCACCGCACCGGCAGCGCGCACGGTGTTGGCCGTTCCGATACGCGCCACCACGAGCCCGGCCGTGGGCAGCGCAATCAGGGAGCCGACCGCCAGGCACAGCAGCAGTGTTCCCATCTGACCTGAGGTGATGTGAAGGGTCTCCGTGACCGCAGGGATGCGGGCGGCCCAGCTCGCGAATACGAACCCATTGATCCCGAACACGAGGAAGGTTGCCGCGGCGGCGGCCTTGAGCTGTGCCCTGCGCGCGAGCTGAGGGGTCGATGTCATCCCACCACTCTATCGACGGACTGGCCGGCAACGGTCCCGTTACGCACGGCCCCGTGGGGCACAGGCCTGCGGGCAGGCCGTAGCTGGTTACGCTTGCCCCATGGCTGAAGAACTGTTCAAGGACGGCAAGGTCTCAGGGGTCGGGGAATATCCGGACGGCGAACGCCACGGCCGCTGGGTTTTCTTCTTCCGCAACGGCCAACTGAAGGCGGACGCCGGCTATCGACTCGGGCAGCTCCACGGCGACTGCGTCTGGCACCGCGAAGACGGCGGACTGCTCCAGAGGGGCGCCTTCAGGGAGGGCCGGCAGGACGGCTTCTGGCAGCGCTGGCACAGCACCGGTGAGCTCATGGATGTGGGGACATACGACGTCGGCCGCAAAGTCGGCGAATGGGTGAGCTACGCGCCGGACGGCTCCGAGATCAAACGCAAGAACCACAAGTAGCCCGCGATGCCCTCACCATCCCGTAGATCCCGCACCGTCGGCTGATGCTCCCTCGCTTGGTGCGGGAGCATCAGCCGGGATGCTGCAGGATCGGGAGGGGTGGCTCGCTACCGTGCCCGCTCCACGCGTCTTTCGTCCCACACGGGATCCGTGGACTCATAGACCTTGCCGTCGGAGCCGAAGACCAGAAAACGGTCGAAGGTCCGGGCGAACCAGCGGTCGTGGGTGACGGCAAGGACGGTGCCTTCGAAGTGGTCGATTGCCCGTTCCAGTGCCTCGGCTGAATGCAGGTCCAGGTTGTCCGTGGGCTCGTCGAGCAGCAGGAGGGTGGCACCGGAGAGCTGCAACAGCAGGATCTGGAAGCGCGCCTGCTGCCCGCCGGAGAGGGATTCGTACTTCTGCTCGGACTGCCCCGCCAGGCCGTAGCCGTCCAGGGCACCGGCCGCGGCTTCGCGGCCGAGACCGGAGCGGTGCTCGTCGCCGCGGTGCAGGATCTCCAGCAGTGTCTTGCCGAGCAGGTCGGGGCGGACGTGTGTCTGGGCAAAGAAGCCCGGCCGGATGCGGGCGCCGAGTTTCACCGTGCCCTCATGCGGTACTTCGGCGATGTCGACGTCTGACACCGGCAGGTGCTCCCGCTCCGGATCGGTGCCGCCGGTGGCGAGCAGGCGCAGGAAGTGGCTTTTTCCGGAGCCGTTGGCACCCAGGACGCCCACCCGGTCCCCGAACCATACCTCGGTGGAGAACGGTCTCATGAGCCCGGTCAGTTCCAGCTTCTCGGCCACGATGGCGCGCTTGGCCGTCCTGCCGCCCTTGAGCCGCATCTTGACGTTCTGCTCGATCGGCAGGGCCTCGGGCGGACCGGCTTCCAGGAACTTCGCCAGCCGGGTCTGCGCGGCGTGGTACCGGTTGGCCATGTCCGAGCGGAATGCCGCTTTGTTCTTGTACATGTTGACGAGCTCCTTGAGCTTGACGTGCTCCTCGTCCCAACGTTTGCGCAGCTCTTCGAAGCGGGCGTTCCGGTCCGCCCGGGCGTCCACGTAGGAGCCGAAGCCGCCGCCGTGGATCCAGGCGCCGGCGCCGTTGATGCCTGGCTCGAGGGTGACGATACGGCCGGCAGCGTTGTTTAGCAGTTCCCTGTCATGGCTGATGAACAGAACGGTCTTCTTGGACTCGTTGAGTTTGGCCTCGAGCCAGCGCTTGCCCGGGACGTCGAGGTAGTTGTCCGGTTCGTCGAGAAGCAGCAGCTCGTCGGGGCCGGCGAAGAGTGCCTCAAGGACCAGGCGTTTCTGTTCGCCGCCGGAGAGGCTCGACGCCGGACGGTGCTGGGCGCGATCGAAGGGCAGGCCGAGTGCGGCCATGCAGACCTCGTCCCAGACGGTCTCTACCTCGTAGCCGCCGGCATCGCCCCAGTCCACGATCGCCTGGGCATACTTCATTTGGGTGGGCTCGTCATCGTGCTCCATCATGGCCAGTTCGGCCTCGTCGACGGTGCGGGCGGCGGCGGCCAGCGCGGGCGGGGCGGCGGAAACCAGCAGGTCGCGGACGGTCGATTCGTCCCGGACCTGCCCGACGAACTGGCGCATGATGCCCATATTGCCGGAGCGTCCAATCACGCCTTCGTCGGCGATGAGGTCGCCGGAAATGATCCGGAACAGCGTCGTCTTGCCCGTTCCGTTGGGCCCGATCAGCGCAGTCTTGGTGCCGTCCGGGACCTTAAAGGTCACCCCGTTGAGGAGCTGGGTGCCGTCGGAGAGAAAGTAGTCGATGCCGGAAACGTCAATATGAGCCACACAGGTAATCTTCCCACGGACGGATCCCGCGGTCTGTTGGCTGCCCGGAAGGCGGCACCTACCCGGCGGCGGTGAGGAACTCCTTCAACAACGGCCCGGAGGTGGTGGCGCCGAGCCCGCCTTCCTCTACGAACACGGCAACGGCGAGGTCTCCGTGCACGGCCACGATCCAGGCGTGCGTCTTGGGCGGGTTATCCTTGCCGAATTCGGCCGTGCCGGTCTTGGCGCCAACCGGCGCTCCGGGGACGGAGGCGAGGAAGCCGGCGTGGCCGGAGGTCACGACGGCGCGCATCATGTCTGCCAGTGAGCCGGCTTCCGCCGCCGTCACCGGGGTTCCGGTGCTGTTCGCTGGGGCCGGAGGGGATGAGGACGCCATGGCACCTTCCGTCGTCGGGGCGGCAGGTGCACTGGCCGCAGCAGCCGGATCGGGAACCCCGGCATTCGGATTCAGCACGAGCCGGGCAGAGACAGGGGCGCCCTTGGCGACGGAACCGGCCATGATGGCGGCGGCCAGCGGGGACAGCAGGACCTTGCCCTGGCCGATCATCGAGGCGGCATGTTCGGTTCCTTCGGCCTCGCCGGGAACCGAACCGAGGAAGGCCCCGGTTCCCAGGACCGGCGCGTCGACGGCGATCCCCAGGGCGGCGGCCGCGCTTTCCAGCTGGGCCTGGCCGACGCTTTCCCGGGCGTTGATAAAGGCCGTGTTGCAGGAGTGGGCGAAGGCATCGCGCAGTGTCACGGAGCCCAGCGAGGACGCGGGGTAGCCCTCAGCATTCTTGAAGGTCCGGCCGTCGACGGTGAGGGTGGCCGGGCATTCGACCCCGGAATCCGGGGTCAGTCCATTGCGGATCATGGCCAGGGAATCCACGATCTTGAAAATGGAACCGGGGGCGTACTGTCCGAGCATGGCCGTGTCGTAGCCGTTACTGCCGGGGCCCGAGGCGGCGGCGACCACGGCGCCGGTAGAAGGCCGCAGCGCCACGATTGCGGACGCCGGACCGACCTTGCCGAGGATTTCTTCGGCCAGTTGCTGAAGGTTCGGATCCAGGGTGGTTTTGAGTGGTGTCCCGGGCGTGATGGGTGCCTCGAAGAGGACCCGCCGCGAGCCGTTGGGCAGGGTCTTCTTCTCCTCGGCCGGAAGTCCGGCCTTCTCCACAAAGACGACGATCCCGTCGGTGCCGCGTAATTGCGCGTCATATTGCTGCTGCAGCCCGCCCGTTCCGGTGATGGCCCCGGGCTTCAGGGCACCGCCGGACTTTTCGATTTGTTCCGCACTGGCCTCGGCTACAGTGCCCAGCAGGGCCCGGGCGAAGGTGCGGGTGGGTGCCAGCGGGAGGGAATCCGGGATGGCCAGGCCTCCCGGGATGGCGGCGATCTGCTCGTCGGTGACGGTCCGCCCGTCCTGGCGCAGTGTGATGGCAGTTACGAACGCCTCGGCGCCGGCGGCCTGCACCTGCTGGGCATAGGCGGCCGGATCGGCGCCGACGAGCTGCGCGAGGCCGGTGGCGGCTGCGGCAGGGTCCGCCGAACCCAACCGGGTCTTGTCGATACCGACGTGCAGGACCGGCCTGGATGTGACCAGTTGCGCGTCGCCGGCACCCAGGATGTCGGCCCGCGGCGGCGCTTGCACGGAGGTGCCGAGAATGTCCCCCTCGGCAAGCTCGGGCACCAGCGTGGCGGGGTTCCAGACGGTCAGCCACTTGTCACCGGACTTCTTCAGCTGCGCGAAAACGGTGTACTTCCACTCTGCCGAGCCGAACTTCCAGCTGTAGTTCAGCGGGACTGTGGCGGTGCCGGAGTCCAGCTTCAGCTCGCCGGTTTCCACCCGTGGCTTGACCGGGCCCAGCCCCTTGAACACCTCTTTGAGCTGGTCGTTGGCCGCCACCGACTCCTTGCCCTCGAAGGCGACGGAGCCGACGTCGAGCGCCGCGACAGCGGAGGCAAGCTGCTTCGCCGCCTCCTGGGCGCCGGTGCGGCCGTCGTCGCAGGCCACCAGCGAGGCGCCAAGAATGAGACCGACGAGGGCCAGTGATAGTTTCGATGAGTTCCCCACGGCGCCATTATGCCCCCTAGCCTGGACTATGACCTTGTTCCGGTGCTTGCCCGACGACTGCCAGGCAAGCGCCCGCGGCGCGCCCTGAGCTGGGACCAGGCGTGTCTGGACCGTCCTGCCCGCTTCCGAAGGGCTAGAACCCGAGGCCGGGAACCGGCAGGCCGAATATGTCTTTCAAGGCATATTTTGCCGCGTGGAAACCGGGCATGCCTGTCACGCCGGGACCCGGTGGCGTGGAGGACGAGCACAGGTACACGCCGGGCAGCGGGGTCCGCCACGGGACGGGACTCAGCACCGGTCGCTGTAGCAGGCCTCGGATGTCCATAAGGCCCGCTCCGAAGTCGCCGCCCACGTAGTTCTCGTTGTACACCGCCAGCCCGGCCGCCGTCGTCACCTGGAAGTCGAGCACGACATCCCGGAATCCTGGGGCAAAGCGCTCCAGCTGCGCGATGACTGCTTCACTCATGTCCACGGTGGAGCCGGCCGGAACATGGCAGTAGCTCCAGAGGATCTGCCTGCCACCGGGTGCTCGCCCGGGATCGAAGCGCGACGGTTGGGAGACCAGGACATACGGCCGTTCGGGGTGCCGGCCCTGGGCCACGCGATTTTCCGCCTCGGCCATCTCGGCCCTCGTGCCGCCCACATGGACGGTTCCGGCATCGGCCAGTCCGGGCGCCGCCCAGGGCACCGGTCCGGAGAGGATGAAGTCGACTTTGCAGGCCGCATTCCCGAAACGGAAGGACTTTAGCGCCCGGCGGTAGCCTGCCGGCAGCTTGCCGGCAGCGAGCCGCAGCAGGGCCGGCGGTGCTACGTCCAGCAAGGTGGCCCGGACCGGGGGCAGTTGTGCCAGCGACGTAATCCGCGCGCCAGTTTCAACGGCACCGCCATGCGCTTCGAGGTCCTCGACCAGGGCCTGGGCGATCGCGGCGGAACCGCCTACCGGAATGGGCCACCCGCCCGCATGGGCCAGCGTGCCCAGCATAAGGCCCGCACCGGCGGGTGTGAGTCCCGGCAGGGGTGCCACGGCGTGCGCCGCAACTCCGGTCAGCAGGGCGGGTGCGAGTTCCTCCCGAAATCTTGCCTTCCACAGTGGTGAGCCCTGTTCCAGCGTCCTGAGGCCGAACAGGGCGGCAGTGACCGGGTCCTTCGGTATCCGCAGCAGTTGGTTCAGGGTCAGCTCCGTGATGCCCTCCACCCGCCGCAGCAGGGGGGCCATCAGACGGCGGTACGCGCCGCCGTCGCGCCCGAGTTCGGCTACGGTCCGGTCCAGCGAGCGGTAGGCCAATGCGGCACGGCCTCCGTCGAGGGGGGAGCCATAGGAAACCTCGGGCACGTCCAGCTGGATGCGCCGTGACAATTCGAACTGCCGGAAGAAGGGCGAGGCCAGGGCCATCGGGTGCACAGCGGAACAGATGTCATGGAAGTGGCCGGGCTCCATGAGTTCGGTGGTGCGCAGGCCGCCTCCGGCGGTCGAGGCCGCCTCGTAGACGCGCACTTTAAGGCCGGCCCGGGCCATCGTCACCGCTGCGGCCAGCCCGTTGGGCCCGGAGCCGACAACGGCGACGTCAGGCATTTAACCCCGCCTTCCGCCAAGGCAGCAAGGAAGCTGACGGGAGCCGGAGATCCAGCCGCAGCCAGTCCGGGGCGCCGTCGAACGGGCCCCCTTGCGGATCGTCCATGCCGTGGCGGCGGATGACGTCATACCGGGGGTCCCAGATATCCCAGGCCACGCGCATCATCAGGTACACGATAGCGATCATATGGAACACCACGGCCAGGACGTAGTAGGGCATGTCGATGTTGTGCTGGGACACGCCCCCGCTGGTGACCTGCCCCAGGTACATCCAGACAGCAGCCCAGTGCAGGCCCTCGATGGCCTGCCAGACCAGGAAGTCCCGCCAGCGGGGCCGGGCGAGGGCAAGTAACGGAATGAGCCAGAGGACGAACTGCGGTGAATACACCTTGTTAGTGAGGATGAACGCGGCCACGATCAGGAAGGCCAACTGCGCCAATCTCGGCCGCCGGTGTGCCGTGAGGGCGAGCACCGCGATCAGGATGCAGGCCACCAGAAACAGGCTTATGGCCAGCGTGTTGATGGTTTCGGCCTGCAGCGGTTTCCAGCCGAGACGTCCGGCTACCAGGTTGTAGGCAAACCAAGGCGAGCTGTAACCGGCGGGCCGTTCCTCGGTGAACTGGTAAAAGTATTTCCAGCCGTCCGGATTCAGCGCCGCGACAGGCATGTTGACGGCCAGCCATGCGGCGGCGCCTGCGCCGGCGGTGACCAAAAGGACCCGGAAGCGTCCGGTCCGCAGACCCAGCAGCAGAATGGCGCCCAGAATGAGTACGGGGTAAAGCTTGGTTGCCGTTCCCAAGCCGATGAAAATTCCGGCGAGACCCGGTTTGTTCCGGGAAAAGAAATACATTCCGAGGGCCAGCAGACCGACAGCCCACATATCCCAGTTGATGACGCCGGCGAGAACAATGCCGGGGGCGAGGGCCACCATGGCGGCGTCCCAAGGCCGCCGGCGGGCCATCCGCGCCGTCGCCAGGACCGTGACGATCCAGACGGCCGCAATCAGCGTGGCATTGACGTCGAAGTAGGCCAGGACGCGAGGTCCGCTGACGCCGTCGCCGGGGACAAGCAGCGCCGTGGCACCGGCGATGAAGCCCATCATCACGGGGTATTCAAAGAAACTTCCTTGGGTGACAAAGGGGAAGACGCCATCGCCGAGGCCGCGGCTTCTGAACAGCTCCGGGAAGTCCGAGTAGCACGTGGCATAGAACTGGCCGGGCGACTCCCAGCCGTTGCTGCGGCAGTAGTTCTTCACGAGGATCCCGGCCAGCGCGGCCAGGACGGTAAGCAGGACGAGCACCCGTTCCACCGTGAAAACTCCGGGCGAGACTATCCCAGGTGCCGATCGGCGTCCCATCGGGCCGCCAATAAGCTCCGTGAAGTTTTGAAGCAGCAGCTCGCTGCGGCTCGGTATGACCAGTCGGACCCGCTTGCGGTGCTCCGGTAGCTGTGTCTCCTGCATGTCCTCGAGCTTACCGGTGAGGCCATCCGGCCGTGCAGGTCACCGGCGCCGGGATCGGAGGGGCTTCAAGGGTTACAACAAGGAGCCCCCGCGCCCCCGCGTGGGCTCCTTGCAGGTCAGTTCCGATGTCAGGCATCAGTTCCTCCTCGATGGGCCTTGTCCTTCACTTTCACGGGTCCGTTCCCGGAAGGGAAGAGAGACCGAAGGGCTGGGCATCAGCGGATGAGGCCGATCTGGTGCATGAGGACATAGACGTCGTTCCGCTTCCGGTCGAGCAGATCACCGTCGAAGTTGAACGGCGTCGTGCCTTGGAGGCCCTGCTTCCTGCTGAAGCGCAGGACCGCCTGTAGTTTCCGGATCATGGTTGTCACCTCCCGCCGCTGGCTCGTACTGTCGGATTGAACCAATCTGCTAAGCGTCACTTGTCGAATAAATTGGGCAGAACAAATAAAGCGGCAGAACACATAAAGCCAGTCAGTTAAGATGGGAATGACCGGTATTGGGCCTGCGAATTAGGCGCGACAATTAGCCCTGGGATGCCTGATGAAGAGGGCGGTTCTGAGGTTGTGTCGTCGGAAGGGAAGCCCCTGGTCGCGACAACGCCGCAAGCCCGCAGAAAGCTGGATTCCGGGCTCAGGACCGTGAGGTTGCATCTGCGCCGGAAGGCCCCTCCCGCGGTCTTCCCGAAGTCAAGTCCGGTGTCGCCGCGGCTCCGGCTTCTAGGCCGGGAGCGGAGGAATCAGGAGGCGTTCACGCCGGAAATTGGGCGCGGTTCAGCGACAGAGGCAGGGGTGGCGATGATGGCGTACATCCATCCGCTAGTGAAAGTGTTCATCTTCCCAACCTCCTCTTCTGCTCTGCCGCGGCTCCGCCCAAAGGGCCGGGCGACGTGCGCCTGACCTGGCAAGAGACCTTGGGGTCAAAATAAAAATACACTATGAATGCGGCGCTTGACTACCGCATTCATAAAGGTTCTTCGAATTCTTTCTAAACCTTATTTATAAGCCCCAGCGGACCACTGCCGGAGTTTTTTTGTCCCACCCCAGCGTGCACACTTTTGCGGTCCCCAGCACGAAATGACGGCCCTCACGGGGGTCAAGTCCAAGCCACCGCGCAGTCAGGATGCGGGAGAAATGTCCATGGGCGACGATGAGTATGTTGTCCAGGCCGGATTCCAGCACGCGGGCTACAATCTTGTCCGCCCGCGCGGCAACGTCGTCGAGCGATTCGCCGTTCGGTACGCCATGGGTCCAGATCAGGTACTCCGGGTTGTCCTTGCGGATGAGATCCGAGCTTATGCCCTCGTAGTCGCCGTAGTCCCATTCCACCGCCAGCGGCTCCAGTTCGGCGTCGGGATAGCCGGCCAGTTCGGCCGTCCGCCGGGCCCGCCGGAGAGGAGAGGTCAGCACGAGGTCGAAATCGACGGCGTCGAGCACCTTGCGGGCGTCTACGGACTGCTGTTCGCCCTCCACCGTGAGGGGCAGGTCGGTGAGTCCGGTGTACTGCCCGCTCTTGGACCATTCGGTTTCACCATGCCGCAGGATCCACAGCTGCGGACGGGGGCCGTTAGGAGGTGCAATCACTTAGGACTCCTTGGTTGTGGAATGGTCGACGCCGGCAGCCACCGCTGCGGCATCGTTTGACGTGTTCCCAGCTGAAGCGGCTTCAGGCTGCGCCGCCCACCACTGGCGAAGCTTGACCTCCGCCACGGCCGGATCGAGGGGCCCGTGCTCCATCCTTTCTTCGAGCAGGAAATTGTAGGCTCGGCCGACGACGGGACCCGGCTTGAGCCCCAGCAGCGCCATTATCTGCCCGCCGTCAAGGTCCGGGCGGACGGCCTCGAGGGATTCCTGCTCGCGCAACGCGGCGATCCGTGCCTCAAGGTCGTCGTAGGCGAAGGACAGACGCTCCGCCTTGCGCTGGTTGCGCGTGGTCACATCCGAACGGGTCAGCCGGTGCAACCGCTCCAGGAGGGGTCCGGCATCAGTGACGTATCGACGGACTGCGGAATCGCTCCAACCGGCGTCGCCGTAGCCGTAAAACCGCATGTGCAGCTCCACGAGCCTGGCCACCGCCTTGGTGGTGTCGTTGTCGAAGCGGAGCGCCTTCATCCGCTTCACACTCAGCTTAGAGCCCACCATGTCGTGGAGCCGGAAGCTGACCGCGCCGCCGGGCTCGAAGCGGCGCGTGGCCGGCTTGCCGACGTCGTGCATCAGTGCCGCAAACCGCAGCACAAAGTCGGGGCCGGGAACGGGTCCGTCCGCATCCGTTTCCAAGGCCGCAGCCTGCTCCAGAACCTGGAGCGAATGCTGGTAGACATCCTTATGGCGGTGGTGCTCATCGGACTCGAGGCGCAGGGCGGACACCTCCGGCAGGACAAATTCCGCGAGCCCGGTGTCCACCAGCAGATCGACGCCGGCCCGGGGATCGGACGCGCAGATGAGCTTGACCAATTCATCGCGCACTCGCTCGGCCGAAATCATGGTGATCCGTTCGGCCATCCGGGTCATGGCTTGGCGCACGTCCTCATGCACCGCCACGCCTAGCTGGGCGGCAAAACGGGCGGCGCGCATCATGCGCAAGGGGTCATCGGAAAAGGAGGTTTCCGGTGCTCCCGGCGTGGCAAGGATCGAGGCATGCAGGTCGCGGACGCCACCGAACGGGTCCACCAGTTCCAGGGTCGGCAGGCGCAAGGCCATCGCGTTGATGGTGAAGTCCCGCCGCAACAGGTCATCGGTCAGGGAACGTCCGAACGCCACCACCGGTTTGCGGGACTGGGGATCGTAGGCTTCGGCCCGGTACGTGGTGATCTCAATCTGAAACCCGGCCTTGTGCATCCCGATAGTGCCGAAAGCGCGCCCGATCTCCCAGTAGTTGTCCGCCCACTTCTTGATCAGCGCAACGGTCTGGTCCGGCGTCGCATCGGTGGTGAAGTCCAGATCGGGGGAAACCCGTCCCAGGAAGAGGTCGCGTACGGGCCCGCCCACGAGGGACAGTTCATGGCCGGCGTCCACGAACCGCTGCCCAAGCTCCAGAACCACCGGGTCTACCTGGAAATCAACGGTGTGGGAGTTCATCTTCTGATCTGCATGCGACATAGTTTCTTAAGCTTTTCAGAAATCCACGCCAGCACCACACCGAAACCGTCGTGAATCCCAGCGTTGGTCCCCATCAGGGAGTCGGCGCCGTCAATCTCCTTTCCCGACCGTCCACTTTCCGGCCATGTTGAGGTCATCAACAGCGGACAAGAGTCGTTAGAGTGGACTTCATGGCCCATCCCGTACCGAGTGCTCCCGGCAGGAGGACAAACGCGCCATTGCCATCGGCAATCGGGGCCAATGTCGCGCCTGTGCAGCATGCGGGACAGGCCTCCCTGCCTACCGTGGAAGAAATCTCCGCCGGCGGCGTCGTAGTGGACACCTCCGACGCTGGACTCCGGGTTGCCATTATCGCCCGCCTGAACCGTGGGGGGCGCCTGGAATGGTGCCTGCCGAAGGGCCACCCGGAGGGCAAAGAAAGCAACGAGGAAGCAGCCGTGCGGGAAATCGCGGAGGAAACGGGCATCGAAGGCAAGATCCTCGCGCCGCTGGGAAGCATCGACTACTGGTTTACCGTCAGCGGGCACCGGGTCCACAAGACAGTCCACCACTACCTGCTGCAGGCCACGGGCGGGGAACTCACGATTGAAAACGATCCGGACAAGGAAGCCGTGGATGTCGCCTGGGTTCCCATTCAGGAGCTGGCTCGCAAGCTCTCCTTTCCGAACGAGCGCCGCATCGCGGACCTCGCCAAGGAAGTCCTCCCGGAGGACTGCTGACGGCCGGAATCCGCCGTCAGGAGCCGCAACGAAGCCTGGGATGACGTGCAAAGCCGTGCCCGGGTGAGACGATGAAGACGATGTCATCTGCCAAACCCACTCCCCCAGACTCCGGCCCCGCCGATTCCAACGCTGCTCACGCAGGAGAAGCCCGTTCCGGCGCCATCATGGCCGCCGGAACCTTGGTGTCGCGATTCCTGGGCTTCGGCAAGACGTGGATGCTCGCGGCCGCGCTGGGTCTGGGGTCCACTGTCAACGACACCTTCATTAATGCGAACAATCTGCCGAACCTGATCTTCCTGCTGGTGGCAGGCGGCGTCTTCAACGCCGTCCTGGTGCCCCAGATCATCAAGGCCAGCAAGGCTCCGGACCGGGGAGCGGATTACGTCAGCCGGCTGCTGACGCTAGGCGTCCTGGTGCTGCTCTCCCTCACGCTGCTCGTCACACTGCTGGCCCCTTGGGTCATCGAGCTGACCACCCAGGGCTATTCGCCGCAGCAGAAGGCCCTGGCGGTGTCCTTCGCGTTCTGGTGCCTGCCGCAGATCTTCTTCTACGGCCTTTATGCCTTGCTTACCCAGGTGCTCAATGCCAATGGGGCGTTCGGGCCCGCGATGTGGGCGCCGATCCTGAACAACCTCGTGGCAATCGCCGGACTCGGCATGTTCATCGCCATCATGGGTGCCAACGCTGCCAATCCCCACACCATCGACAACTGGGACTCCTTCCAGACGTTCCTCGTGGCCGGATTCTCCACGATCGGCGTGGTGGCCCAGACCGCCATCCTGCTGGTCCCGGTATTCAGGCTGCGGCTGGGCCTGCGGCCGCGCTTCGGTTGGCGCGGCGTGGGTCTGGGACAGGCCGCCAAGCTGAGCGCCTGGACCTTGGCGACGGCCGCCGTCGGGCAGCTGGCATTCCTCTACGTCATGCGTATCGCCACCATACCGGGCGCCGAGCGCCTTCGCCTGGAGCAGGCCGGGGACCCTGCGGCGGACACCCTGCCGGGCAACGCCGTCCTCGAGGTCGCCAGCCAGCTGTACCTGCTGCCGCACTCCATCATCGCCCTGTCCCTGGCCACCGTGCTGTTCAACCGGATGACCCGGGCTTCGCAGGAGGGAAACAGGACCGAGCTGCGGAATGCGCTCTCGCACGGCTTGAGGACCATGGCCGTGGCCACGGTCTTCGGTGCCCTGGCCCTTTTTGTCCTCGCTGGCCCGCTGGGCATGTTCTTCTCCGGAGGGGAGCGACAGGACGGCGTCATGCTGGCCCAGACGCTGACGATCCTGGCCCTCAGCACGCCGTTCATGAGTGCCAACTTCATGATGTCGCGAGTGTTCTACGCGCATGAGGACGCACGGACGCCGTTCTATATCCAGTTGGTGCTGGCCCTGGTCAATGTGGTCGCCGCCTTCCTGATCCAGTTTCTGCCCTTCGACCAGATCATCTTCGCGATCGCCATCCTCTACACCGGCGGAAACATCCTGTCCGTGATCGTCAGCGCGATCTTCCTGCGCGGGCTGCTGGGGCACCTGGACGGCCCTCGGATCGCCAACTCCTACATTCGTATGGGCTACGCGGCGCTGGGCTCCGCCGTCGCCGCCGCCCTGGCCCTGTGGCTGCTGGGCAGTTACAGCCCGGACGGCTTCGCCTGGAGCAGCCCTATTGCCGCGCTGGTGACGATCGTCGTCGTCGGGCCCGTCATGCTGGCCGTATACCTGTTCCTGCTGAAGATCCTCCACGTGGCTGAACTGCGGGACCTGATGCAGCCGTTGCTGAACCGCCTCCGGCGCGGCTCGGCAACGGAGGCCGGTGCCGAGCCCCCCTCGGAGGTTGCCGCTCCGGCACAGCCAACGCCGGCCCGGGCCACCGTCTCGATGGATACCGGCCTGATTCCGAGAATTCCGGGGGAATCCGACGCGGCGTCCTTCCGTGCCGGTCCCGACCTTCGGGAGCCGGACGAGGCGCGCGCTGCCGGACCGAACGACGGCTCTCTTCCGGCTGAAGAGGTGCCCGACACCATGCAAGGGCGCCCGGGGCGCGATGACATGCCGTTACCGGGACGCAGGACCTATCAGGGCCCTCCCGGGCACAATCCCTATTTCCCGTTGGACCGGCAGGAGAAAAAATGACGTCCGGTGCGTTTCCAGCAGCCGTGCTCGCGCGGCGTGGAGAGTGCATCGGCTAGGATCGGAGACTAAGAAGGGGAGTTTGCAGACCTGAGGTCAACCGGCTTGCCGGGGGCCGAAGTCACTCATGGGTGAGCACGGTCGGCAAGTCCCGGACAGTCTAGGAGGAGCCTGTGTCCCACCCGATCGATGTCGGATCAGTACTCGGTGGCCGCTACAAGGTCACTGCCACCCTTCTGACCTCGCATGACCAGGATCTGGTGCTGGACGGTGTGGACCAAGTACTGAACCGTCCCGTGAGCATCCTCGTCGCGGGCCCGGGAAACGCCGAACAGGTCGCACAAAGTGGGCGCGAGGTGGCCACGGGTGAACGGCCCGGGAACGTGCAAATCCTGGATCTTGGCGTCAGCGATTCCACCACCTACCTGGTCACCAACCACACTTCGGCGGCTGATCTCCTGGACCTGGTGGTGTCCTCCAACCCGCCCTACGTCGAGCCGTTCTTCACGGACACGCTGGGCAGTGAGATCTTCGGGCAGGCCCGCTCCCAGGAACCCGAGAGCTACCACGGACTTTACGACGACGAAGAAGTCGACGCGGGGTACATCGACTACGGCCAGAACCAGCCGCCAGCCTCCCCGCGGGTTCCTTCCGCCGGCGTTCCGTTGCGGCCGAAGCCGTCCCCCTCCGGGGGCACCAAAAGTGCTGCTGCAGCTCCCGTCGCTGCCGGGCTTGCGTCTGGTGCAGCGGCGGCTGCCGCGGCGAAGTCGCCCTCCACAGCACCCCAGAATGCTACGCAGCATGCGACGGCGCCCCAACCGGTCCAGGGCGGTGGCGCACCCCGTCCCGCTGGGCCAGCAGCCGCTGGAGCGAAACCGGCGGCAGCGCCCGAGACACCCAAAGTGTCCCTCTGGTCCGAACACGACTACGGTGACGCGGACACCGATCAGCACGGGCAAGGCGTTCGGCCGGGCCCTGCAGCTGCAGAGGCCGCCGGCGCAGGCCGGAACGTGGTCGACCGCGCTCCCGGCACTTTCCCGCCCTCCGCCCGGAACCAGAACTTTGCGGCGGACGACGATTACTACGAGGAGGAGGACGAGCCGCAGCGTGAGCCGCGCTCCATGCGTTGGCTCGTGGGTGGCCTCCTGGCGGCCGTTCTGGTGGTCGGCCTGGTCCTCGCCGTCACAAACCTGGGTAACCTCTTCAAGACCGGCGCACCGCCCAATGCGGCCGGAACCTCCTCTAACAGCACTCCGGGGGAGCCGTCCGGGAAGCCGTCACCAAGTGCAAGCATGGCAGCCGTTGCCGGACCGCCGGCGATCGAAGGTGTGTCCCGGCTGGGCAACTTCGATTTCGCCGCCGCCTACGACGGAGACCTGGTCAAGACATTTGACGGAAATGGTGCCACTTATTGGTCCGACATGGAGTTCGCCACAGACAACTGGGGTGGCCTCGCCACCGAAGGGGTTCCGCTGGCCATCAAACTTACGGGCCCGTCGAAGGTGTCCTCCGTGACGCTGAGCCAACTGGGCGCTTCCGGCGGAAGCATCAGCGTTTTCACTAATGACCGCCAGTCCTTGGACGGAGCCAAGCAGGTCGGCAGCAACAGCTTCACTTCGACCGATCTCACCATTCCGTTGCAGGAACCGGTCACGGCACAGTACGTGATCGTATCTATCAAGACGCTTCCGAAGCTGGCTGCTCCCAAGACCCGCTATGGTTTCGGCCTTCGGCTGGCCGAGATCAAGGTGCAGTAGCGTACATAGCTAGCCCCGGCTCCCGGCGGTTTCCGCCGACAAACCGGTCCCCCCGAGTGGTGGCGTCCCTGGTGATGCCCGGCCCGGCCGGAATATTCGGAACCAAGTAGCAGTTGTGCCATGTGGCCGGCCACCGAGGCGGGCGCATCGAAAAAGGAAGAGGTTCACCGTTCAGTGAGCAACGCAGAAAACACCGCGTCCGAAGTACGTGATGTCATCATCGTCGGCTCCGGCCCTGCGGGCTACACCGCTGCGGTGTACACGGCGCGCGCTAACCTGAAGCCGCTGCTTTTGGCAGGATCGGTGACGGCCGGCGGCGAACTGATGAATACAACGGATGTCGAGAACTACCCGGGATTCCCCGAAGGAATCATGGGGCCGGACCTGATGGAGAACTTCGAAAAGCAGGCAGTCCGGTTCGGCACTGAAATCCAGTTTGAGGACGTCACCGAACTGGACCTCGACGGCGCCATCAAGACCGTGACCATTGCGTCAGGGGAGACTTTCCAGGCTCGTTCCATCATTCTTTCCACCGGATCGGCCTACCGGGAGCTTGGCCTCCCCAACGAAAAGCGGCTGTCAGGGCACGGTGTTAGCTGGTGTGCAACCTGTGATGGTTTCTTTTTCAAGGACCAGGATATTGCCGTCATTGGTGGCGGGGACTCCGCCATGGAGGAGGCACTGTTCCTCACAAAATTTGCAAGGTCCGTCACCGTGGTACACCGTCGTGATAGCCTCAGGGCGTCCAAGATCATGGCCGACCGTGCCCAGCGCCACGAGAAGATCAACTTCGTGTGGAACACCGGAGTAGCAGACATCATCGGTCAGGACAAGGTCACCGGCTTGAAGCTGAAGAACCTGCTGGACGGTACGGAGTCAGAGCTGGCAGTAACGGGCGTGTTCGTGGCGATCGGCAACGATCCGCGCACTGATCTAGTCAAGGACAAACTGGACCTCACCTCCGAAGGAACGATCGCCGTCGAAGGCCGAACCTCCAAGACCAGCATCAAGGGCGTTTTCGCCGCAGGTGATGTCATTGATCCCACTTATCGCCAGGCAATCACGGCATCGGGATCCGGCTGTGTGGCCGCCCTCGACGTGGAGCACTACCTGGCAGAATTTTCCGCCTAAGCGGCGCGCAACAACCAACCGGAGAGAGAGACAGCTCATGAGCAACGCAAGAGACGTAACGGACGCAAGCTTTAGCACGGATGTATTGGCTGCCGATAAGCCAGTCATTGTGGACTTCTGGGCCGAATGGTGCGGCCCTTGCCGCAAACTGGGTCCGATCCTCGATGAAATCTCCGTCGAGTACAGCGACAAGGTAGACGTCGTCAAGGTGAATGTGGACGACAACCCGGCGATTGCCGCCCAGTACGGCATCACTTCCATCCCTGCGGTGTACCTGTTCGAGGGTGGCGAAGTGAAGGCCAGCGTGATCGGCGCGAAGCCCAAGCAGTTCTTCGAAAAGGAATTTGCGGACGTATTGTCCTAATTCCACCGCCGCGTTCGTATCTCACGCTGCGGGCGCAAAGGTGGTACCCGCATCGTAGGCGGGATTTAGCGGTCGTTGCAACGCCCAATGAGTATTGGGAGTTGCAACGACCGTGTCGTCTTTAACGGGAGAAACGTCAGGTAGAAAAGTACACGGAGACGGCTACGGTCTTTGCCCTTCTGAAGCGCCGGCAGTGGATGAGCCGGCCGTGCCCGGCCGTTCGGAGGGAGTCCTCATTACCGGGACACTGAACTAGTCCGTGATCGGGACCCTGGTCGAGCGCACCACCCGGTACGTGACGCTCGTCCATCTGCCTTGACCACACTGCCGGACCGGTCCGTGACCGACTCATGAAGGCCCCTGAGCGCGCTGCTGCGCGGCGCCCTGACCCTGGGAACAGGACGCGGAAAAGGCAGCCCGCAGATCCTTTCCCATGGCCACGGACGTGGACGTTAGCTTTGCACCGAGGCCATCAATGAATTCAAGAGCCTCATCGTGGTCGCACCCGAACGGCTTCGCACCCTGTGGTGCTCTCCGCTGACTAACCAGCCGGCATCGGTTGAAAGCATGGTCATCACCGTGGCCGCCGCCGTCGGACACCGGATCACCACCCTGACATTGCAATCCATCACCACGCGCATACGGATCCTGACCGGCCAACTCGCGAACATCGGTCCTGAGCTGGTTCCTCCCATCAGGAACATCCGGCCGGGCCGGCGCTATTCGTCAAACCCGGCAAGGGACCGGTCGCCGCGGCACCTGGTCCCACCCCGGACACGTCAGGGGCAAAGCGGCATTCGCCTCACTGGCCGGAGTCGCGGGCCCAGAAAACCGGGAGCACCCTTCGAGGCGAGACCCCCCGCGACATCCGGCGCTGCCCCTCTAATGGGTATTGGCTGGTCTGGTGCCTGCTGGCAGGATGGCTGCCAGTCCTGCTGGACGTGGCTCCCGCTGCCTCATCCGGTAGCGATGGTGCCTTTCGTTTGACGTGTCCGTCCGGCGGGGCTGGCGCCGGCCTGTGCCGGTGTCGGCAAGTCCGGTCCGATTGACGCCGTGGGGCTGCCCGGCAGGTGCTGCACCGGGGCGTAAACCGTCTCGCGGTGCCGCGCGCCGACGGGCGCCGGGCCGCCCTTCGCGGGCTGTTGACCGGCCGGAGGGGACTGGATACCCGGCGCACCGCAGACCGCAACGCCCTCAACGCGCTGGTGCGCACCACCGGCCTCGGCGTCGATGCCCGCAAGGCCCTCACCGGAGCGCAGGTTCCGGTGATCGCCGGCTGGGGCGAGGGTCCCTCCGCCCCCGTGGACCGGCAGATCGCCCGGCAGGAAGCCACCCGGCTTGCCGCCGCGGTCAAGGACGCCGACAGATACCTGCGCCGCATAAAACCCAGCTGAAGGAACTCGTCGAGCAGCTCGCCACGGGATTCCTGGCTCGCCCGGGCATTGGCCCGGTCACCGCGGCGGCCATCCTCTGCGCGTACTCGCACCACGGCCGGATACGCTCCGAAGCGGCCTTCGCAGCCCTTGCCGGCGTGTCCCCGCTGCCCGCGTCCTCCGGGAACACCGTCAGACACCTCTTGAACCGCCACGGTGACCGGCAGCTGAACATGGCCCTGGACATCATCGTCAAAGTCCGCATGGTCCGCGATGAGACCCCCAGACGCTACACAACGCCGGGCCGGCGAAGGCCGGACCTACCGGGAAATCAAACGCGCCCGGAAACGCTACACAGCCCGCGCCATCTTCCGCGAGCTGCCCACCCTCATTGCTTGACAGGCGTCATAGAAGGGTCAAACCTACCCTTGCCAGACGCCCCTACCCCGTCACAGAAATCCCGGCCGAATGCCTGCGGAATCTACTGCTATCTACCTAGCCAAGCGTGGTGTGGCAATGGCCCCCGGGAAACCGCAGTAGGAGTGTGGGCCCACCTTTATCCCATATGCGCACCTCAGATCTAGAGGATCCTGGTGGTAGCAGGCTCGCCGCAAAGCACCTGGCGGGTCGCCCCCAGTGAAAGGTTGTTTGTTACCTGCATCTTGCGGCTCCGGCCCCACCTAAATGACAAGGCATCCCTATTTGGGGGTAGGCCCGACGGCGTCCATGGGGGTCCTGGTTCCTGACGTATTTTTACGGGCACTGAGGAAGTCGACCGTCCCCGGTCCACGTGGTGCCTCCGGCCTGCCTTGGTCAAGTGTGAGGGCCGCGTTTCACGTGAAACATAAGGTATAGCCCCGTGGCCGCCGTGCTTCTGAGGGCACACGAAATAGCCTGTGCCGCCCATTCCCATCTGGTGGGCACCCTTCCGTGCAGTCCCGCCGGGGTCTCGTCGCGGCAGGAGCCTGTTGCCGCACGTCAATAGGCCCGAGAGGGGTGCTTCGTAGCCGCACGTGAAAAGGTCAGGTCCGGGAAATTGAACCTGGGGTTGATCATGTGGTTCCGGGCGGGGTCTTGGCTTGGCGTTGGCTTCCAGTTCCCGGTCAGGGCCAGAATTTGCCGGGACAGTGCTGCGGGTCTGAGGCGTTTGAAGTGGGCGTTCATGGCGATGACGGGCCACTTGCGAAGCGATCCCGGCGATCGGGAACGGGAACCGTTCCAGCGCGGACTGCAGGGCGGCGAACACCCGCTTCCGGGCCTTGTTCGGCACCGACCGGTTCACCGTCCAGCCGGTGGCGATGTCCGTCACCGTCAGCGTGAAGCAGAACTTTCCGGAGGGCACGCCTCCTTCATGCCCGACCAGGTCGATTTCGACGAACCCGGGCACCGCATCATTCCAGTTAGCCCAGGCTGGATCGGGATTTGGGACTTCAGCAGCGATCCTGGCTTGGTATGGGACCGGCCCCACAGCACAGGTTTCGCCCGCTCCGGAGCCGGCTTCCGGTCAATCGTCGCCGCGCTCATCCGCATCAGGAGGGCCGCCTCCTCATCCGTAAGCACCAGTTCCCGGTCCGGGCGCCGCAGCGACACCAGCTCATCCAGGTCCGCACCTTCCCCGGGCGTTTCATACGGGCATACGCCCTGGCCCTGATCACTGTGACAGCCTTGCGCTGGCTCATCGTCAGTCACATCCCTCAAGGATGCCCGCTACCCGCCCTTTTCCGGACCTTTTCCCCTGAGGCCACGCATCCCCCGCGGACCTATCCCGTGAGTTTACGCGAGGAGGTGCCTTGTTTCACGTGAAACAATCAGGGAAGCCGCTGCCGTCGGGTCCGGAAGTCATTCCAAGCCCTTGCATAATCCTTATGAGGAGGCCCGCTGCCTGCCTGTCGGAGTGAAAGCTATTCGATCAGTCCCCTATCCGTCGCCGAATGGCTACCGCGGTCCGCATGTTTCACGTGAAACATGACCCCTAAAGTCGGGTGCACGTTGCTTATCCGGAGGAAGAGCACGTCACTACGGCCCGAGTGCCTTAGCTAGAAGGCCACGGACTTTATAGGACATTAGGCTTGTCAGATGGCTGGTCGCGGCCTCCCCGTACGACACTGCCAACTCTGAAGTGAAGGGTGGCAAGTTCAGATCCGGACTCGGGTTGTGGGGTCCCGAGACGAAAGGGGATCGCCCCTGCACTTTCGCCGTACTTTGTCCGTGGGTGGCGAATAGGGCTGATAAGTGGCTTTCCCTGAGGGGGTCGTAGGTACCTAAGCGTTGGAACGCTACACCGAGTTGCAGAGCGCGTGGGCCACTCGGATCAGTTGGGACGAATGAGAACACGCCAAGTCTTCCAGAAGGCTTGACTAGCCGCCTCAGGCCTAGCACGCTGTGGTCCCGTCGGGGTGCGTCCCGGACGTATCCAGCACTACAAGGTTGGCGGCACTGCTTAGAACCCAGCCGCTGCCGGATCCGCTTCCCTCCATGCACGATAGGTAGCGGTGGTTTGCGGCCCTCGGGACACCGCGTGTGCCAGCAACGATCGACCGCTGCACTAGGACCCTCACCGGGGAAACCGGCGCGCATCAACTCCCTGCAGCCTGTCCTGTTGCCGGGCTTACACCACCGGGGCAGACTCAAGGAGCCTTGCCGGTGCGAGAGACGCTGTACAGGTGGGCGAACACTCGTCCGGGCCTGCGGGCAGGACTCCGGCCGCGTGGGCCTACCTAGGCCTGGTCAGGCAGCGATACAGCAGGCTGTGGCCAAGTCCCGTCAACGCAGAATTCACGGGTTGCGTGCATGATGCAACTTAGTTTCACGTGAAACATATCGCCCTTCAGGGCAACGTCATCCATGGTGAAAGGATTGACTCCGGGGGCTCCGAACCGGGGCAGGCAGGATAGTGAACTCCTCGACCAGGCCTGCGCAGCCGCCAGATCAAGGCCGTCTCTGACTTACCTCGGCCCACACCACAGTGGCCTTGGTCCCCAAGTTGTCCACAGCAGATATTCACACTCTTATCCACAGCCAGTGAGGTGTTGCTCACAGCTGAGAAACGCTTAACCGCGGAACGGGCTGGGGGATCGCCTAGCCCGCACATAGCCTGCAGCCGTGGGGCTAGCAAGCGGACGAATAATGGGGATCAGGCATACACTTACTGCGCTCCGCGCTGCCGGAGTGCCAGAAATTAACCGTGGCTGGGCGATTTTGCCAGCGTGTCCCGGCTATAACGATGTCCTCCCACTCGTACAAAGGTGATGTTTCACGTGAAACGGAAGACGTTCTGTACGCGCAGACCACCGGGCTGCAGCTCGCCACCGGGAACGGGCGGTTAGGACATCCGGGTACCGAAAACTTGCAGACGGGACAATTTTGCAATTTTATCCACAGCTGTTTCCACTGAGATATACACTGCGTTATCCACGGATCTTCTCGCCAGTAGACTGTGGTCCAGACCCGATTTCCACTACCTCAGCCCACGGGCGCAACCGCGGATACTGCCTACTCCCGATTGGGGCATGATTACCAGCAGAGCAATGGCCCGCCTTCCATTCCCTACGCATATCGAAGCCTGCGGGGAGGTGACCACGCGTCCCAGATTCAGACACCTCCGTCCGCTTAGAAGCCCCCGAGGAAGGCTGCCAGCCCTTACCCCCGCCTACTCCACGTTATTGGCCGGTCCTGCTCGAAACAGCGCACCCGCGGTTCCTGGCGCGACAGCCAGCCGCGTCCCGGATCTTGGGCAGCCTGGGATGGAGCGAGCCCCTACGAAAGGACCGGAGTCCGGCGCTCAAAATACAGATTGTCTACCAGCCAAAGGGAATTTCTGCTGCTGAAAAAGCCCGCGGGGGGAGCGAGACGCGGGTGATACCGGAGGTGGAACGTCGCCGAACAGCCTGATCACTGCCCTGATGCAGGCGAAACATTCCCGGGCCCGGAACCGTCCGGGCCACCGATCTGCCGTCTGTCGGAGGTGCCCAGTCCCGCTGCGGTATGTGCGACCGGGCCGCTGAGGCCACACAAGCAATCATGTGGCGCCTTCCGTGCACCGTCTAACAAATCACTGAGGGACGGGAACCAGGCGGCTTCCCGCTGTTTCACGTGAAACACAGGAAGGCTTCCCCGCCGGTAGGCCGCATCATGGATCGGAGTGGCCATTCTCATCCCCGGCCCCGTGGCCCCATCGCAGGCCCGGCGGGCGACCGTCAGGGCCCGGAGAGCCGGGCGGGCGGCCAAGAACATGGCGCGGCGGAATCAGGCTCACAGACGTACCCAGCGGAGTGGCCGGCAGGGCGTGCCGTACGCTTCCGCAGCCAAGCCAAGGGCCGGTTTAACGTGAAACCGGCCCTATCTCACATAAAACGTGTGAACTTTGTACTACCTGGCTGCACCGGGCGTCAGTACGTCCATAATTCTGTTGAGATCCTCCACGCTGGCGAACTCAATGCTGACCCGACCTTTTCGAGCACCCAGCGAAATCTTGACGTTGGTATCAAGACGGTCGGAAAGCGACGAAGCCAGGTAGTCGAGCCGCTCATGGCGCGCGCCGGGTCGCGGAATGTTGTTCTTGGCGGGGGCATCGGAACTCTGATAAAGCGTCACTGCTTCTTCGGTTGCCCGGACCGACATGCCTTCGGAGACTATCTTCTGGGCAAGCCGCTCCATTGCTGCCGCGTCGGGCAGCGCCAGAAGTGCACGGGCGTGGCCAGCAGAGATGACACCGGCTGCTACCCGGCGCTGCACCAGCGGCGGGAGCTTCAGCAAGCGGAGGGTGTTGGATACCTGAGGGCGCGAACGGCCAATCCGGTCAGCGAGCTGCTCGTGCGTTGTTCCAAAATCCTCCAGCAACTGCTGGTAGGCCGCTGCCTCCTCGAGTGGGTTCAGTTGGCTCCGGTGGAGGTTCTCCAGCAAGGCATCGCGCAACAGGTCATCATCAGTGGTATCGCGGACAATTGCGGGTATAGTCTCCAGGCCCGCGGCTTGGACTGCACGCCAGCGGCGTTCACCCATCACCAGTTCATAGGGTTCCCCACCCTCTTCGGTTGAAGTTCGGACGACAATTGGCTGGAGGACGCCAATTTCCCTGACCGAGTGGACCAACTCGGCCATGTCGTCCTCATCGAAGACGGAACGCGGTTGTTTGCGGTTGGGGTGGATATCCGTGACGCGTATTTCCGCGAACCAGACGCCTGGCACGTCGACCAGTTCCACCCCGGACCCGGCTTCGGATTTGCCATGCATTTCCGGCGCCTCCTGCGCGGCGGCCGCGGGGGGAACAGGCTTTGCTACGGTCGATTTACCTGCCGGCGTCTTTTTTGCAGTCGTCTTCCCTGCAGGACTGGCTGCGTCCAAGGATTCAGCGGAGGGATCCACGGTGGACAATTTCTGCGCCCCTGCAGCATCCTGCTGCGGCTTGTCCAGAACCTCGTCGCTCACCATCGCAGCTGCGCCGGAAGCCCTCTTCCGTGCTTCAGGGAAAAAAAGATCCACGGGCCGGGACGGTCCTGGACCGGCCACGGATTCGTTAGCCGAGGCGGAACTTGGAATGAGTGCGCCAAGTCCACGGCCGAGGCCGCGTCGCTTATCGCTCATGGATAGATCCCTCCAGTGGAAGAGCCCGGCATCACCTGGCTCTGGCTAGTGCAATTCTTGAAAAGACGTTAACGGCCAGCGATTTCCGCGGCGGCTTCCAAATATGACAGTGCCCCCGTGGACGAGGGGTCGTACGTCATGACGGTCTGCTGGTAGCTGGGTGCCTCGGAGATCCGTACCGAGCGCGGGACCACGGCGCCGAGGACCTGCTCCGGGAAGTGCTCTCGAACCTCTGCTGCAACCTGGGCGGCGAGGTTTGTGCGGCCGTCATACATAGTCAGCAGAATCGTCGAGACAACCAGGTCTGCGTTCAGATGCTTCTGGATCATCTCGATGTTTTTCAGCAGCTGGCTCAGGCCCTCCAGTGCGTAGTACTCGCACTGAATCGGGATGAGTACCTCGCTGGCCGCGCAGAATGCATTGACGGTCAGCAGCCCCAGGCTGGGAGGGCAGTCGATGAAAATGTAGTCCAGCGGCTCCTCACCGTTCTTGGCACGGTCCTTGGAGTAGACGTCGATGGCCCGGCGCAGGCGCTGTTCACGCGCGACGAGACTGACAAGCTCTATCTCAGCGCCGGCCAAGTGAATGGTAGCCGGCGCACAGATCAGGTTGGCGATATCTGGGCATGGGGCCACAACGTCCTTCAGCGGGATGTCGTTGATCAGGACATCGTAGATGCTGTCAACGTCGGCGTGATGGTCGATGCCGAGCGCCGTGGAGGCATTCCCCTGAGGATCGATATCAATAACCAGAACGTTGAGGCCTGCTGCAGCTAGAGCGGCAGCAATATTGACCGTTGTGGTGGTCTTGCCAACGCCGCCCTTTTGGTTCGAAACAGTGAAGATCCGCGTGTTCTTCGGCTTCGGCAGTTCCCGTCCCAGCAGCCGTTCACGTCGCTTGTTTTCGTGCGCCAGCTCCCGGGCAATGGGGCTGGAATCATCGAGGGAATCTAAAACGTTTCCGCCAGGGGACACCGCGGTTTCACGTGAAACCTTCGCCTTGCCGGTGCTTTTTACAACCGAAGCCGTGCGGTTTCCGGAATAATCAGGAGCGGCGGCGGGCGCGACAAAAGCGCGCGCGGACCCCAAGGACACAAACGGCGGGATCCGTTGTGTGGAGGCTTCGCTACTGGTCACTGGAACACACTCACTCTCATTCGGCTGTTGCTGCCGGTTACTAGCCTAACCGCTTCCCCTCAGACTCCGAGGGCACCGGGCCTGGTGCTAGGCAATCTTTTGAGGCTTGTTCACAACGATTCGGACAACGGTTGTGGGTTCTTCGAGCAGCTCCTGGCCCACCAACACCACGGACGTCTGGGTGCCGCCCAGCTTCCGGATCACCTTGGCTGCCTTTTCTATTTCCTCGCCGGCACTGCGCCCCTTGATGGCGACGACTTCACCCCTGCCGTTAAGCAGCGGAATGGTCAGTCCGGCGAGATTCGACAGGGCTGACACGGCGCGCGCCGTGACAACATCGGCGTCGATCATCCCCACGGCGAGTTCCGCTCGGGTACGCATGATCGTGACATTGTCCAGGCCCAGATCATCCACCACTTCCTGGAGCCAAATCACCCGGCGTTCCAACGGCTCAATCAGGGTCAGTTCCAAATCCGGCCGGGCAATGGCAAGGCACAGTCCCGGTAGCCCGGCGCCGCTGCCGACATCGGCAACATGGCTGCCGTGGGCAATCTGGCTCTCGATGACCGCACAGTTCAGCACATGCCTGCTCCACAGTCGCGGTACTTCACGCGGACCAATCAGTCCCCGTTCGGTTCCCGACGTGGCCAGATGTTCCACATAGCGCTTCGCCAGATCTAAGCGGTCTCCGAAAATCGACTGCGCGGCCTGCAGCTCGGCTGCAGTAATTTCAATCATTAAACTGTCCACCGGATTCACTCGGAGGAAACGACGATGTGCCGGTCGGCGCCTTCGCCTTCGGACTCACTGGAGAGTCCCAGATCGGCGACGGCGTCGTGGACAATCTTTCGTTCATAAGCGCTCATCGGCACCAGGGCCACGGCCTTGCCTGAGTCTTTGACGGATGCCACAGCATCCTCTGCGATCTTCTGCAGGTGGCCGGCGCGCTCCGCACGGTAACCGTTGATATCCAGCACCAGGCGGGAACGGTTCTCCGTCGCGGACAGGACGGAGAGGCGCGTCAGTTCCTGGAGGGCTTCCAGGACTTCTCCATCATTTCCCACGAGATTCGCCAGCCCGTCCGATTCCTCTTCTGTGACGATGGAAATGTAGGTGCGGCCGTTGCGGACTTCAATGTCAATGTCGCCATCAATATCAGCGATGTCCAGCAGTTCCTCGAGGTAGTCCGCGGCAACGTCGCCTTCTTCTTCCAGCCGGCTCGCGGAGACACCCTTCTCGGAACCGTCCTCCGAGGACTGGACAGCGTCCTGGCTGTCCTCCAGCGAGTCGTGCTGGTCTTCGCCCCTGGCGGCGGAAATAGCGTGTTCAGTGCTCTCGGCTGACATTACTTCCTCTTCCTGTTTTTGCGCTGTGGCTGGACCCGCTGGCTCTTGGTCTCCACAACCGCGGCGGCGGCAGTTGCGGCAGCCTCGGCCTCGGCTTTTTTCGCACCCATCAGCGGCAGCGCCGGCAGGCCCTTGGCGGCACGGCGCTCAGCCTGGGCCTTGGCTGCGGGGGATCCCGGCGTCGGCATGCGGCGGATGACGAAGAACTGCTGCGCCATGGTCCAGAGGTTGGTGGTGGTCCAGTAGATCAGGACACCGATGGGGAAGTTGATGCCGCCGACACCGAACACGATCGGCAGGATGTAAAGCATCATTTTCTGCTGGCGCATGAACGGGCTCGCCATGGCCTCTTCGGACATGTTCTTGGCCATGATCTGCTTTTGGGTGATGAACTGCGAGGCCGTCATGGCCAGGATCATCACGATAGAAAGAATCCACACCGCCATCACGTTGCCGCCCGGGGGGGTGCCATGAAGCAGGGTAGCGGATAGCGGGGCACCGAAGATGCTCGACTGGTCGAACTGGACCACCTGTTCGTGGCTCATCGCGCCGATGCTTTTGCCCGCCTTGGCCGCTGCCGTAATGCCGGACAGCACGGTGAAGAGGGCAAAGAAGAACGGCATCTGGATCAGCATGGGGAGACAGGCAGAGAACGGGTTGGTCCCATGCTTCTTGTACATGGCCATCTGTTCCTGGGCCATTGCCTGGCGGGACAGCTGGTCGGTCTTGCCCTTGTACTTGTCCTGCAGCTTCTTCAGGTCCGGCTGCAGGAGCTGCATGCCGCGCTGGGCCTTGATCTGCTTGATGAACACGGGGATCAGGGCGGCACGGATGACCAGTACCAGCCCGATGATGGACAGTGTCCAGGTCCAGCCGTTGGCCGCCGGCATGCCCATGGCGCTGAGTCCGTCATGGAACACCACCATGATGGCGGACACAAGCCACTTGAACGGAAACATGATTGTTTCAAAGAAGTCCATACGATATCCCTATTCGTCAGGCCGCAAGGCGGCCTTCTCCATCAGCCTGAGCAGCCAGGTACTTGTCCGGATTGTTCAGCACAACAATTGTGGGGGTGCGGTCTTCGGGCCACTCCCGGTGACCGGCGGGGACGTGGTCCACACCACCGGCATTCCATGGATGACAGCGCAACAAACGCCGGGCAGCGAGCCAACTTCCCTTGACGGCACCGTGGACCGTGATCGCTTCCAGCGCGTAGGCGGAGCAGCTCGGAAAGAATCGACATACCGGGCCGTACAGGGGTGAAATAACCTTGCGGTAGGCCATCAACAGCAGAATAAGGACACTGCGGGGCAAATTCCAGCTTGCAGTTCCCAACCAGCGCAGTGCCGATGTCAGGGTAGCTGCTTTCAGATGGGGGACGGCGGCGGCAATTGAGTTACGCACGCGGGGTCCCTTCCTCTGTTGTCTTGTCAGAAACTGGTGAAGCAGCCCGTGGAAGGCGGCTGCCCAGCCGTTTCGTGGCTGTTTCCAAAGCGGCATCATAGTCAAAGAGCAGTTGATCCCAGCTGGCATCCGCCGCAGCAGGCAAGGCCCGGACCACAATGGCCAACCCGTTACCGTATTTCTGCAGCGACAAGGCACCGGCTTCTCTCAGTCTCCTCTTAACGAGGTTCCTGACCACAGCGTTCCCGACACTCTTGGAAACGATGAACCCGATCCGGCTGGGTTCATCGGATGTGAGAGCTGCCGTATATAACACTAAGTTCCGGCGTCCATTGCGGACGCCGGAACGTACAGTTGTTGAAAAATCGGTTGATGTCCGCAGACGGTTCTTGGTGGCCAGCACCGTTAAACTCGCACAGGGATGTGG
>JAODMS010000198.1 GCA_025464925.1 Arthrobacter sp. | reverse complement strand
CGGCGGCGCCCAGGTCCCCGCTGCCCCAGACGGGCGCGGCAGTAATGCCGTGCCCGGCGTGCCCGGGACCGCCGAGGTCGGGCAGCACGGGAACACCGTGCCGGCCGAACCGGTCCCACATCCACCGGAGCCCTGCTATGGACGTGGCCGAGAGAATCATGCGCCGTAGTCGTCAGAACGGTGCAGCTGAGCAGCCACCGGTTCGGGTCATCCTCGGGAAGGGACCGGTTCGGGTCATCCTCGGGAAGGGACGGGTCCGGCCAGAACTCATACAGCCCGGCGAAGGCGAGCACAATCTCCTTTTCGGAGTAGAGGTAATTCGGGATCTTCTTCCCGTCCTCGGTCTTCTACCACTCGTAATATCCCTCCGCCGGGACCAGTGCCCGGCGTTTGACGGCAGCCTTGCGGAACGAGGGCTTGTCCAGGATCGACTCGCTGCGGGCGTTGATCAGCTTCGAACCGATCTTGATGTCCTTGGCCCAGGACGGAACCAGACCCCAGCGGGCGATCAATAACCGGCGATCCACGGAGTCCTCGTCCAGGCGCTCCGCGATGATGGGGACGTCCTGGGTCGGAGCGACATTCCAGCTGGGCGGGGGCGGGCTGCCTTCGATCTCCTTAGCCTCGAACTGACTCAGGAGATCCCCGGTGGCCTTGGACATCACGTATCTGCCGCACATGGATTCATTGTGCCCCACGTCGCATTCAACGATCGGCCACCGGCCTATTCTCGTTCTCTGTTGTCGGGGACAACGAGAACTGGGCGGTGCTGATTGTGGATCAGGGACGCGGATACGGATCCTTCGAGGAGCCTGTCCACCCATGCCAGGGATCCTGGCCGGTTGGCGCCGACAACGAGCAAGGATGCATCTGTGTTCTCCGCTAGGCGGATGAGGGCCTTGGAGACGTCGCCGTTGAGCACGCGGAAGGACCATGTCTCCCCGGGCTGTCCGAGGACGGCTTCCAGATTCCGGTGCAGTTGCCTGGATGGGAAGTCGGCCTCTTTATTGACGCTCGGGTCCAGTGACAGGGCTGTCCGTTGGCCCTCCGGCTCCCATTCCGTCAGGTAACTGGCTGGATCCACGAATGCGCAGACAAGATGCTGTGCCAGGGCTGCAGCGAGGCCGGCGGCTGTACGGATCAGGTGCTCTGAAAACGTCCACCCGACTCCGAGCACGATTGGTCCGGCCGGCCATCGACGGTTTCGGCGGCGAAGATCCCGGCGAGCCGGTCCGAGAGGCGTGCGCTGATGCGGTGCAGGAGCTCGGTGTTGTCCTGCAGTCCAAGGCTGGTTTCACGGCGTTCTGTCATGACGGCACTCCAATGGTGGGGTTACTGACGGACGATGTTCAGTTGCTGCCGGAGCGGCCGTGGGCCAGGCCTGTGGGGAAGCCGACCAGCACAGGTTCCGGGGCGGAGCAGCAACCGGAATCCACCGAATCCGCTGTGGATACCGCGGGGACCTCGCAACTCGTGCCGCCGTCGCTGGAGCACACCCCGGTCTCGGGCAGTTCCAAGTGGACAGTGTCCGCTGCGGCCTGGTCGCCGGCCAGGGCGGCGGCGACGGAGCGGACCTGTTCGTAGCCGGTGGCGAGCAGAAACGTGGGTGCCCGGCCGTAGGACTTCATGCCGACGATGTAGAAGTCCTTGTCCGGGTGGGCCAGCAGTGCTGCGCCGTGCGGGGCGACGGTGCCGCAGGAATGGAATTCGGGGTCGATCAGCGGACCGAGCTCGGTGGGTGCTTCGACGGCCGGGTCCAGGTCGAGCCGGAGTTCGCGGAGGATTTCAAGATCCGGGCGGAAGAGAGCCGCGACCGGAACGGCCGTGGTCCACAGCGAGCGAAGCGTGCGGGCCACGGTCCTAGCCCCGCTCCGGAACCGGGCCGGGCGGCATGGCGAGCGGCGGGTCGGGCGAAGCCCTCGCACCTGTCATGTCCCCCGCTATGGCCGCGGGCCGCCCTGACCGCAATGGTCTCCTTCGGCCACGAAAGCCAACATTTGCGTGGGTTCCGCTGCCAGTACAACCGCATCAGTTAGAATTCGTCAGTGGACTTAGCATTTGAAGTGACCCCTGACCTGGCCATCGCTTTCGTGACCCTGTTCGTTCTCGAGATTGTCCTGGGCGTCGATAACGTCATCTTCATCTCGATCCTGGCCAGCAAGTTGCCGGTTGAGCAGCAGGCGAAGGCCCGCAACCTCGGCCTGACGCTGGGGATGCTCATGCGGATCGTGCTGCTGTTCGCCGCGTCCTGGATTATCACGCTCACCAGTGACTTGTTCGAGCTCTTCGGTAAGGGTTTCTCAGGCAGGGACCTGATCCTGATTTTCGGCGGCCTGTTCCTGGTCTACAAGGCCGTCACGGAAATACACGAAAAACTTGAAGGACGCGAGTCGCACGGACCGGGCCGGGTGACGAGCGTGACGTTCGGTGCCGTGCTGACCCAGATCATCCTCCTGGACATGGTGTTTTCCTTCGATTCGGTGATCACCGCCGTCGGCATGGTGGATAACCTCCTGGTGATAGTCACCGCGGTCCTGCTGTCCTTCAGCGTCATGCTATTCTCCGCGAAGTTCATTTTCTCCTTCGTCAACCGGCACCCCACCGTGAAAATGCTGGCCCTGGCCTTCCTGGTGCTGATCGGGACGTTCCTCATCGCCGACGGCTTCGAGGTCAAGATCGACAAGGCCCTGATCTACGGACCGATGGCATTCGCCATCATCGTCGAAGCCCTGAACCTGACCTACAAACGGCGCCAGGAAAAACTCTCCGGGGAAACCATCGAGCCGGTCCACCTCCGCCACGCCTACTCCAAAGCCGATGACCACGACGCCATCGCCGCCGCCACATCAACAGGGCCCGAAGCCGGGGAAGTCTGTCTCTCCCGCAAGCCTGTCACTGGCCGGATCGTCGACGGCGACGGCCACCAGGAACCAGCCGGCCTGGGATAAGTCAATCTTCGGCTAACGTCTGCCTGCCGTCACAGCTACCAGTAGAGGACTCAACACTCCTATGTTCAGGGCGCTGACTCTGGCATACCCATTGGTCCCGACACCCACTCCCCCAGGCTCATTAGAGCTCACTCTCCCTTTTGTTGAGAACAACCTATTTGAGACACGATGTTGAGACGATGCGAAGATTCGGAACGCCGCGATGTGGATTTGATCGCTTCGTGGCGGCATTCTGTGATCGCTCAGTGTCGCACCAGCGCCCGTAAGCCAGTGAGGATGTAGGTGGCATCACCTGCTGGGTCTGACTCACCGTAAGCCTGACGCGATTCTTGTTGTCCTTGGATCGATTGGTCGGCCTGGTAGGTGGTGCCGATGCATGCGAATGGCTCGGTGGCGTGACCTTATAGGAGCGTGCGCTCAAGGCGCCCATCACTGGCTTGTCCGTCCCACTCGAGCATCGTGTGCCAACTCAATGGATGAAGTCGGATGCGAACGGAAGAAGAGGTAAGGCCATGACCAACATGATCCCCGCTGCCGGCATCGTCACAGGCGGAATCGATACCCACGGAAACACTCATCACGCCGCGGTACTGGACCACGTCGGTCGCCAGCTCGGTGACCGGGAGTTTCCCACAACGCCCGCCGGCTACCAGGCGTTGGGCACTTGGCTGGGTCGACACGGCCAGCTCGAGCGTGTCGGGATAGAAGGTACGGGCACCTATGGTGCCGGGCTCGCCCGGTACCTGGAAGAAACCGGCGTGACAGTGGTGGAGGTCAACCGGCCCGACCGGTCAGCGCGCCGAGCGAAGGGAAAGTCCGACCCACTGGACGCGTACGCGGCGGCACGGGCCGCGTTATCGGGTACCGCTGCGGGCCAGCCCAAGACGCGCACCGGGAGGATTGAAGCGATCCGTGCGCTTCGGGTAGCCCGTAGCGGCGCCGTCAAAGCCCGTACTCAAGCCACGAATCAGCTCAAAGCCCTGCTGATCACCGCTCCCGCCCAACTGCGGGAGCAGCTGCGCCAGCTGAGCACGACCATGCTGATCACGACCTGCGCCAGGATGCGACCAATCGGCGATCCCGGCGACCCGGAGCACGCCACCAAGACCGCGCTGCGTCGCCTGGCACGCCGTCACCAACACCTCACCGAAGAAATCACTGAAGCCGACGCCGAGCTCAAGGAGCTCATCACCGTAGCCGCACCACACATGCTTGCCCTTCCTGGTGTCGGCACCGAAGTCGCCGGGCAACTACTCGTCACCGCCGGGGACAACCCCGACCGGCTACGTTCGGGACTGCCCCGGGTTTGCTTGACTCCTGACTTGTGAGGATTTGTTCCTTGCAGCAAGGATGTTCACATGCCCAAGCCTTTCCCCGCCGAGTTCCGCCGCGACGTGGTCGCCGTGGCACGGAAGCAC
>JAODMS010000166.1 GCA_025464925.1 Arthrobacter sp. | reverse complement strand
CGTGAAGCCGGCCCTGTTCAGTTCCAACTCCGAGGGCGCCTGCCCCACCTGCAACGGCGCGGGCGTCATCTTCACCGAACTGGGCGTGATGGCCACCGTCGAGTCCACGTGCGAGGACTGCGAGGGCCGCCGCTTCCAGGCCTCGGTCCTGGAATACAAGCTGGGCGGCCGCAACATCGCCGAGGTGCTGTCCATGTCCATGACGGAGGCCGCGGTGTTCTTCAGCGAAGGGGAGGCCCGGACCCCGGCCGCCCACAAAATCCTGGACCGGCTCGTTGACGTCGGCCTCGGGTACCTCACGCTCGGCCAGCCGCTCACCACCCTGTCCGGCGGCGAAAGGCAGCGCGTGAAGCTGGCCACCCAGATGGCGGAGAAAGGCGATGTCTACGTCCTGGATGAGCCGACCACCGGCCTGCACCTGGCCGACGTCGCGAACCTGCTGGGCCTCCTGGACCGTCTGGTCGAGTCGGGCAAGTCGGTGATCGTCATTGAGCACCACCAGGCCGTCATGGCGCACGCCGACTGGATTATCGACCTCGGCCCCGGCGCCGGCCACGACGGCGGCAAACTCGTCTTCGAGGGCACACCCGCCGACCTGGTCGCCGCCCGTTCCACCCTCACCGGTGAACACCTCGCGGCCTACGTCGGCACCTGACCGAGGCCCTCACGGACACCGTGAGACGAGTCTCAGGGATCCACGTTTCATACGAACTTCGTTAGCCGAGACCAGACCTTTACGCAGCCCAAAGCGATAACTCCTACACCCAGGACCATGAGGGCCAATCCAGCCTCCGTCGGGACGGGGAAGAGCACTCCGGGGTTGAAGCCACCCCAGAAGTTATAAACCCCTTGGCCTGCTACAGAAAGAACATTCCGGGGATCGTATGCGCCTGCGAAAGGAGTGACCATGAGCAAACCGCCTGCCACCAGGCTGGGAAGCAAAAGCGCCCTTGTCACGAGCCCTATGAAGAAGCCCAACTGACCAAAGAGAAGGGCCGTACCCGCGCTGAATGCGAACTGCAATACAGGGTTGCTGTTTCCACTTTCCTGGACAGGGAACGGGAATTCGGGGGCGGCAGTGGAGTAGAAAACAGCTTTCAGGACGGGGCCTGCGGCGAGACTTAGAGCAGCGCACAAAAGGACCGAAGCGACGGCCACACCCGAGATTACGGCGACTTTCGCCAGCACATACGGTCCCGCGCCCTGGGCAGTTACTCGGTGCTTTAGGATCCGCTGACGTACATCGCTCACTGCCACCGAGCAACCGTAGACAAAGAACAGCAGCGGAAGGACGATGAATGTCATCATTTCCAACCCGGTACCAATGGAGTTCCAGCCATCCAGCGCACGGTGGGCGTTGTATGCCTGTTCGTAGTCAAACCGGAGGGGATTATCCAAAAACTGCTGATTGCCTTGCACTGACAGATTCACCGGGCGATCCATGGCGTCAGTGAGGCTCACCCCATTCGCTTGCGCCTCGGCTGTCGTCGAATGCAGCCGCGAGAGAGTCACAGCGGCGTTGCTGATACTCCCACTGAGCGTCAGGCCAACAGACAAGACGGAGACGGCCAAGGGCCACAGAAGCATCTTGCTCCACGCTTCGTAGCGCAATTCGGTTCTTATGGAACGAAGAAGCCTCCTCATCGCAGATCTACTCCTCAGTCGGGTAAAAGGGATCCGAGCGATACCTTGCGTAAGCCACCATCCGCAACTGAATACACAGAGGGCGAAAGACCAACATAGAATTCCAGATCATGGTCTGAGACAAGCACGCAGCGGCTCCGGACGGATGCTTCGAGCCTTTTCGCGAGCACCCTCCGTCCGGCACCGTCGAGACTGGAGGTCGGCTCATCCAGCAGAAGGCAGGGTCTGGTATCCAGGAAGGCCGCGGTCAGTGCAAGCTTTTTTCGCTGTCCGAAGGAATAGGACTTGGTCCGCTTTTCAAGCCGATCCTTCGTCAGGAACTCGAAAGTCAAGGGATCGGATCTGAGGTGGCTCAGCGGTCTGTCCAGGACCGAACTTAGATTCTGCAGACCAGTTAGTGAGTCATGCGCCGGCGAGTCCTCAAACGCCGCAGAGACGAGGCCAGCCGTCGGCCCTTCGTCCCACTTGATCGACCCGTGATAAGTCTCCAGGCCTGCTATACATTTGAACAGTGTCGTCTTTCCCGCTCCGTTGCCTCCCGCGATGAGGTGTAATCCTGTGGAGGGGAAATCCATGGTCAAGTCGGCAATAACGGCAGTCTGCCCGTATGCCTTGGACATGTCTTCGATGTGTAGCACGATGCCTCATATTTATTGGGGAGGGCCGGTCACCAGAGTGGCCAGCTTTACTTCAAGTCAGCTGACCGCACAGCCTATCCTTGCCACGCATACCAAGCACCGTCGCCGTAAACATTGGCCCTTTGAACGAGCGTCGTGTGGTAAATGTTCACGTTCCCCCACGGCGTCGGCGTTCCGATGCCTGCATCCGTCAGCGCCCTCCAGGTATGCTGCCAATCGGTCCGATACGTCCGGACGATACCCAGAGCTTGGACCGTGTTGAACCCGAATGCACCTACCCTTTGGAAACCGGAGCTGGAGCGGACCTTGGTCCAATCAAAGTAAAAATCAACGTTCTCTTCGCTGTACAGCGCCCAGTTTCCCGAATAAAGGCGAGCACGTCTACTCCCTACCGCCATTATCGATGCTTCCGGCGCGGACATCTGCCTGCTCTTTGCCGGAGCGAACGCCGGAGCACCGGCTGCCGCTCTGGGCGCACTGAATTCCTGAAGTGTCTGTTGGCCGTCCGGTGTGGACGTGGTGCCCTCCGCAACGGCCACGGGAGCCGAACCGAACATCAGCGCGGCCACCGCGATTGCGGCAGCGCCTGTCTTAAAACGACTGCTCATAATGTCCCCGTTGTTGTCCTAGCTAGCGTGAATTCAACCTATGAAATAACACTGCGCCGCGGTGCCATGAATGGCTCGTTGCTTCGGTCCCTGCATGAAAGCACAGCGAATGTATTAAGGGAAGAAGTTCTGGAAACTGCGTACCCCGGTGGTGCGGTGCACTCTACGGGAAGGCCGCCGGGCGGGGGCGGCCGGGGTTGTGCCGACGACTCCTGTACTCGGGTTCAGGCGGAATGGTTGGCGAAGTTCATTGGACGTATTGGCCAGCGGACATCATTGACTTCCATAGATTCTCGGCCCGACACTGCGACGCGACCATCGAATCACTCGCTCTCGATTCATTGGGTGAAGTACCTTGGCGGACACCCGAACGCCGGCAGGTAACCCTGCATCAAATCCTGGTTCACATGTGCGTCGAGACGGCTCGACATGCCGGACACGCGGACATTCTCCGCGAGCTGAAGGCTGAGGCGGACCTTCAGCCGGGTCTTTGACCGTGTTTGCTCAAGGGGAGGTAACCGAGCAGTCATCGTACGCGACCGTTCCGGTGTCGGTCCTCTGGTTCGTGGCATACACCTGGGGGATGATTCGTTGGCCCGAAGCAGTAGCCACGCCGCTGACCTCCACCATCGTCCAGGTGTCGACCGGCAAGTTGTGGACACGGGTCGTGCCGATCTTGATATTCGCGCTGTAGTTCTGGGTGTATTCGAGGAAACGGATGACGATGCTGCGACCCGCCGTGGTCGGTCTCACGAAGCACTGCGCTGTGTACCGCCGGCCGGCGGTCGAATGTGTGATCACCTTGTTGTTGGTCATACCGACGAGGGTGCTGGCCGCGGAGGGCGCAGCTATGCGTAAAGCTGAGGCCCCACTTCGTTCGGGGGATGCCACACGCCTGAAGGTGCCCCCGAACGGGGCCCAACCCCCGGTGCCGGTCTCGAACCCGGGGTCGGGCAGCAGCTCGCGCCCCGATGCCCCTGCCGGCTGCACCCAGTTCATGTTCCTGGCCACAAAGTTGGAATGTCGGTCGGTGATGTAACCGGCCGGATAACTGTTGCGTGTCGAGTTGCTGACGAACACCGAGCTGGAGATCGTGTTGTTGCGGGCATCGATTTTGAGCAGGCGCACGTGGTTCTGGTAGGGGGAGTGATAGGCGGTCATCACCTGAGCGATCTTGTTGCCGTGGACACCGGTGGCAAGGGTATAGTTGGCGCCTTGTTTGCCCGCTTCGGGGTGGTAATGCCCGCTGAGCACCATTTTGATGTTCGGGTACCGGGAGATGAACTGGTCCCACACGGCCCGAGCTGACGACCCGCCGCCGTAATGGCCGGTGGCCGGCAACCTCCCGGAGTGATCGGTGTACGCGTGGGTGCTGACGATGATGTTCTTGTTCGGATACGCGGACGCGACCTGCTTCATCCAGTTGATGACTGAGTGCCGCGGCCACATTTCGTGGGTGATCACCAGCCAGTCGAGCCCTCCGGCGGTGAAGGTCTGGTACATGTTATCGACCTTGCCGGGCTCGAAGGTGCCGCCGACATTCTTGAAACGCGCGAGCGGGAAGGCCTGGTTGAAGGCCTTGGTGTTGCGAAGGTTCCTGCGGGTGTTGCCCGGTCCGCCGCCGCCGCCGACCGTAACCGCCGCGGTGTCGTGATTCCCGATGGCGTACGCATAGGGAATGCCGCTGTCGTCGAGGATGTCAGTCGCGGCACTGGCCCGGGTGAACTGGACCGGGTCGACGGCACCCCAGTTCACGACGTCACCGGTGTGGACTATGAAGCCGAGGTCGAGCGCCGCCTTATTGTTCACCAGCCACTGGTAGCGACCGCGCATTAACGGGTTTCCTGGCCGGACGACTTCGTTCTGCGTGTCGGGGACCTGCGCGATCGTGAAGACCGTCCCTGCCGCCTCTTCTGCTGCCCGCACCGGAGCATCGGACATGGGGAGGGCGGGTGAGCCCCCCGTGGAAACCGTCAGGGCCGCGAGTAAGAAGGCCATCGGGCGGGCTCCCCACGCCTTCCGCAGGCTGGATTTAAGCGAACGGTTCATGGACACTCCCCATCTTCGCAGTGCTGTTCAGGCCCACATTGAGGACGAACCGGGGCTTCATAGAAGCCCACTCCGCCGGGTATCTTGCCATGGGCGGCCGCCGATGGCACCGGGCTTCGCCCCGACCGTCGCAAGGGCCCAGCGACAGTCGTCGATTCCTGACTGGTTCAAGGCTTACAGGGACAGCTTTGGATTTTCTGCACTCGCAACTATGCGGTCTAAGACGACCGATTGAATGAACTGCTTAGAGGTTCAGACCAGTCCTATGTTGCTGGCCGCGCCGTGCAAGGTCGGCACTCAAGGTGGACATCCATGGCTGGCCCCACCACTGGTCTCAGAATCAGGGCCAGCTCCAGAGCACCCTCCATCTCAGCGGACCGCCTCGGTGGAGTAGCCCTCATTGCGCAGCTCCCGCATAGGGCCTTATGGACCGGCCGGATGGTCGGGGCGCTTGTCCGGCCCGCTGCTCCCGCCGGTAGACGACGTATTCCGCGACCGCAAGGTTGAGCACCCATGATGCCCCCATGAGTGCAGCCCGCGTCACCTCGCCGATGGGGCCGATAAGAAGCAGCCAGGGGAGCATCACCACGGCCTGGGTTCCCGCTCCGAGGCCGATTGCATAGCCGCGGGTCATCCAGGCGCTGTGCCGGGCAAAGTCTCGGCGCCGCACCGCGAGGAACCCCAGGACAATACTCGCCACCATGGCCGAGCCGAAGATCAGCCTAAGGATGAGAAGAATCTCCCCGTCGGAGGGCGGGAGGTCGTAGAAGACCGCCATCCACAGGCCGGAAAGGGCGGCGAGCAGGCCCGCGGGCACGAGAACACGTCCGGCGACGCGGTGCCAGCTGGGTCCGCTGCGCTTGCCCCTGCGAAGAGGGGGAAAGAACTGGAAGGCCCCGAGCAGGGAGAATACTGTGGCGCCGATGATGTGCGTCACCACGGGGACTGGCGAGGCAAAGAACCGTGCGTTCTCCGAGTTGACGGGGCCGCCGCCCGCCAACTCGGTAATACGTGCCGCGCCGGCGATCGTCGGAATAAGGCTGAGGAAGATCAATGCCGCCGGAACGAGCCAATCAGCACGTCGGCGGTGCTGTGGCGCGGGGACGCGGGTGGGTTCTGCTGTCATGGCGTGATCCTCGGCTCATGTGGAGTGTACGGCGTACACCTGATGCGGCCACGCTAGGTGTACGGAGTACACTTGTCAATAGAAAGCCGCGAGAGAGGTAGATGGTCCAGATGTCCCAGCAGGTGGAGGGCCAGCGCCGCACCCCTCTGAGCCGGGACCGCGTGCTGGCCGCGGCCGTGGTGCTTGCCGATGAGGTGGGCATGGAATCGCTCAGCATGCGCCGGCTCGCCCAGGAGCTCGGCGTGGTGCCGATGGCGTTGTACAAGCACGTCGCCAACAAAGAGGAACTTCTCGACGGCATGGTGGGTGTCATCATCGGCGAGATCGATCCTCCCGTCCCCGATGCGGACTGGAAGAGCACGGTCCGGTTGAGGGTGCTCTCGGCGAGACGGGCGCTGCAGCGACACCCCTGGGCTCGGCGGGCCATCGAATCCCGCACCAACAGGACAGCGGCTGTACTTGGCTACATGGATTCGTTCACCGGCATGTTCCTGGCTGGCGGTGTTTCCGTAGACCTCACCCACCACGTCATGCACACTCTCGGCGGCCGCATGTGGGGGTTCACCCAGGAGTTGTTCGACGACGCGGCAGGTCAGAACGTGGAAGCGCAGCCCGATATGCCGCCGGAAGCGATGGCCGCCATGCTGAGGCAGATGTCGGAGCGTTATCCGAACATCGTGGCGGTCGCAACGTCGATGGCACACGATGAAGGCTCAATAATCGGGCACGGCTGCGACGACCAGTTTGAGTTCGAGTTCGCCCTCGATCTGCTCCTCGACGGCTTTGAGCGACTTCACGAGCTGAACTGGACCTCCCGACAGGCAAAGCTGGAGCGTTGACAGTGGACCTTCCGCGCTATCAATGGTGGGATGTCACGATGTCGATGAGGGCCTCGCCGACGATGATGACCTCCACCGGCGGCGGATGGGAGGGGCGCCGCGCAAATCTTCCAGTCGATGTGGGACGTTGGGCCGCTCGAGGTGGAGCGTGGCTGACAGCCTGCCACCCGGCAGAACATCTGCGGCGTCGGAACGCGATTGGACCGGGGTGCAGGCACCGTCTAGCGTAAGCCTTATGTCGGTTGCCGAGCTTTCAGCCAAATCCAATAGCCACACTTTGCTTGTCCTCGGGAAAATATCGTCGATCCTGGATGCCTTCTCGCTCTCCAGACCTGTGCTGTCGCTGGGTGAGATCCGCGAGGTCACGGGAATGCCTACCTCCACGGTTCAGCGCCTGGTCACTAACCTGACGTCCCAGGGGTTCCTGGACCGGGAAGAGGACGCTTACCGCATCGGTATGCGGATGGCTTATTGGGCGGCTCCCGCCACCCGCGGAATGGAAGTCCTGGACATAATCGGCCCTTTGCTCAAGACGCTGCGGGACACTACTGGCGAAACCACGTGCTTCTTCAAGGCAGAGCAGCACTACCGCGTGTGCGTCGCCCTGGCAGACACGCGGCATGCCCTTCGCCGCGAGATGCATCTTGGCAAGATCCTCCCGCTCCACGCAGGTTCTGCCGGGCGGGTCCTCCTGGCCTGGGATGCGGAGCTCATGGACGCCGTTTTGCGCGATCCACTGGAGTCGATCACCGATTCCACCATTACCAGTTCTGAAGATCTGGAGTCTGCGGTGAAGAGAACCCGGACAGACGGATTTGCCATTACAGTGGGCGAGCGGGAAGACGGCGCATCCGGTCTTTCGGCCCCCGTTTTCGACTCCGCGGCCGCCCTGGTGGGGGCAGTGACGATCAGTGGACCTACTCTGCGCATGCCGCGCGAGATCTGCGAGACATGGGTGGAACCGCTTCTTGCAACAGCCGAGAACATGACCCGGTTGATCGGGGGCAGGCTTCCCGGGGAGGCATGACGCCCGCCGGGACAACCAAGGCCTCATTCAGTTATATGGACTCCGGCACTTGCCTTCACCGGTCTGCGTGTCGAGCCGCCCCTCACCGACGACGACGGCGTCAGCGCGTTCCAGGTAGTGGTCGAAGTTCGCGGCGTCCAAGACCGCGTCGGCCCCTTTCGGGGTCCGAATATGCGGGGCGTCCAGGAACGATGTGGTCACATCGGAGAGGACAGTGATCCGGGCACGCCTAAGGCCGCCGGCGTCGCTAATGGCCTTGATGGCGCCGGCTCCTCCGTCGGTAGTGGCGGAACCGCCGGCCGCGACCATGATGTGTCGGGCACCCCGGGTCGACGGCAGCAGCCACCATCATTCCGGTCCCTGAGGTGCTGGCGGATACGGGGTCGCGGGGGCCGCTGCACGCAACGAGAATCGTCATGCCTTGGCCAGGGGGTTGACGGCATGCGGCGGTAGGCGCCCTTGGGCGATGGCCACCGCGTTCAGGGCGCTGAGCCGGGCCATCTCGTTGCGGACCGGCACCGTCGCGCTGCCAATGTGGGGCAGCAGGACCGTGTTGGGCAGCTCGGCCAGCCCGGATGCCAGCTTTGGTTCATCCTCGAAGACGTCCAGGCCAGCGCCCGCAATGACGCGGTCCCGCAGCGCTTCCACCAGCGCGGCCTCGTGCACGATCGGCCCGCGGGCGGTGTTGATCAGAATGGCGTCGGGCTTCATGCGCCGCAGCACGTCGGCGTCGACGAGGTGCCGGGTCTGGTCAGTTAGCGGCACGTGCACGGAGAGGAAGTCGCTGCGCTCGACGAGTTGGTCCCACCGCACCTGCCGGACCTTTCCCGCGAACTCGCCGAGTTCCTCGTCGCTGACGGGCCGTTCGCCCGGCGGCCGCGGCGAGAAGAGGACCTCCATGCCGAAGCCGAGGGCGCGTTTGGCAGTGGCGCGGGCAATCCTGCCAAAGCCGGCGAGGCCCAACACCGCGCCGGAGACGTCGCGGCCGAGAAGGAGCTCCGGCTCCCAGCCGTGGAACCGGCCGTCGCGGACAAGCCGGTCCGCTTCCACCACCCGGCGGGCGGTGCCGAGGATCAGCAGCATGGCGATGTCCGCCGTCGCATCCGTCAGCACACCGGGGGTGTTGCCCACCAGAATCCCGTAGCGCGTGGCGGCTTCGACATCAATGTTGTTGTACCCGACGGCGAAGTTGGACACGCCCCGCACCCGGGCGCCGGCCAACAGTGGCGCGTCGATCACATCGCGCAACTGGGTGAGGACGACGTCGAAATCGCCTGAGGCGCACAGCGCCGCCAGCGTCCGGTAGTCGGGAGGTTCGGGCAGCACAGTCACCTGCCCGGCCTCACTAAGCAGCTGAAGTCCGGGATCCGGGATGGCGGTGGTCACCAGAAAGTTGTTGCCCATGTTCAGTTGCCTTCCGTGCTGCAGGGCATGTTGTCAGAGGGTGTGCTGTCTGAAGGAACGACCCATTCGAAGGCCGCGGCCTTGGAACGGGCGCCCTGGGCGGCCTTTGAGCGGTTGGGTTCGCCAAGTTCTGCGAGCAGCTTCTCGGACAGGACGACTATTCCTGCGAATTTTTCTGCCGTCAGCCACTCGGGACGGGTGGCGAACAGGATGTCTTCGCTGGAGGTGTTTCCGCTGGCGCCCGGGGCAAAGGGACAACCGCCCAGACCGCCCAGCGCGCCGTCCACCATGGCGGCCCCAGCCTGGATGGCGGCAAGGGTGTTTGCTACCCCCAGCCCCCAGGTGTCGTGTCCGTGGTAGACGATCCGTCGCGCCGGGGACTCTTCGCGGACGCGCCAGATCAGCCGGGAAACCTGTGCGGGGATGGCCTGGCCGAGAGTGTCGCACAAGACGATGTCGGTGGTGCCCTCAGCGCGCGGGTCGTTGGCTATGGACAACACCCGCTCCTCCGGGACCGTTCCTTCGAAGGGACACGTGAACGAGGTGGCGATGCAGAGTTGAATCTGCCCGTTGACCGCCTGCGTGTATTCCACCGCCTGGGGCAGGGCAGCGAGGCTTTCATCTGTGGTGCGGCCGATGTTCGCTTTGTTGTGCGAGTCCGACGCCGAGAGGCAGTATTGGAAGTTTCGCGCCCCGGCAGCCGCGGCCTTGGCCACGTGTCCGGGGGTGGCCACCCAGATCCAGCACTTTTCCAGTTCTTCGGGGCTGAGGGCACCAATGAGCTCAATCGTGTTGGCCATTGGTGGCACAAGGTCGGCCCGGGCCATTGAACCGATTTCAACGGCCGGCACACCGGCGGCCAGGAGTGAGCGGACGATCGAGGCCTTCCGTTCGGTGGAGAGCATGCCGCCGGTGAGCTGCAGCCCGTCCCGGAGGGTCACATCCCGCAACTGAGTATCATATCCACTGGTGTTCATACTGTTTCCATTTCCATTTTTGCTATCAGCGAATTGGCCTGGTCGGGCGTTTTTCCCAGCACCCGTTCAAGTACTTCCCTTGTGTCCGCGCCGAGGTCCGGGCCGAGGTTTCTGATCGGCAGGGACTGTCCCCCGATGACCGGGATGATTCCGGGGAACGCGACGTTGGTGAGGGTTTCCTCGCCCGTGGAGACATCGAAGCGTTGGATCATGTTCCTGGCGGCGTATTGGGTGTCTGAAATGATGTCGGCTGCCGTGTAGATGGGCCCGGCGGGCACACCTGCTGCATCGAGGGTGTTCAGGGCTTCCTTGACCGTAAGGTTCTTGGCCCAGTCCCCGATGGCCTGGTCCAGTTCGTCCCGCCGTACCCACCGGTCTGTGTTCGTCTGCAGTTCAGGATCGATGCCGAGGTCGGGGCGCCCGATGACGTCCATGTAGCGTTTAAAGATGGCGTCGCCGTTACCGGCGACGACGATGCTTCCGCCGATGCAGAGGTATGCGTTTGAGGGGGCGATGCCTTCCATGCGTCCACCGGTCCGTTGGCGGTTGATGCCGAAGGCGGTGTGGTCGGGAATCAGGGACTCCGTTACCGACAGCATCGCCTCGTTCAATGCGACGTCGATCATTCGCTGCGCCAATGGTATGGGGGTTTTTCCCCGCTTGGCCTCACGTTCGAAGAGGGACATGACGGACCCGAACGCCGCGTACAGGCCGGCGATGGTGTCGCCGATGGAGACTCCGACGCGCACAGGAGGCCGGTCAGGATCTCCGACGAGTTCGCGGAAGCCTCCGAAGGCCTCGGCGACGGCTGCGAATCCTGGCCGTGATGCCATCGGGCCGGTCTGGCCGAAGGCGGAGATCCGGGTCAGTATCAGCTCTGGATTCGCTGCGTTGAGGACCTCCGGGCCGAGGCCCCATTTTTCCAGCGTGCCGGGACGGAAGTTCTCGAGCACGATGTCCGAGGCCGCCGCCAGTTCAAGGATCAGTTCCCGGCCTTCCTCAGTCCGCAGATCGATGACGACGGATTTCTTGTTTCGATTGATGGTCCGGTAAAGCATCGAGGTGTCCCCGGCGTACAGTCTCCAATTCCTGAGCTCGTCGCCGGTACGGGGGCGCTCTACCTTGATGACCTCGGCGCCGAAGTCGGCCAACAGGCGACCGGCCGTGGGGGCGGCGATGTAGTTGCCCAGTTCCAGCACGCGGACGCCTCGCAACGGGGACACGGTGTTGTCAGTTGTCATTGGCTTTAGTTCTTTCTTAGAGGAAGATGCTCAACACGAGCGTGAAGCCCAGTGCCACGACGGAGGCAAGGGAGACGCCCAGGGTGCAGCTTTTCAGGGTTCCGCGGGTGGTTTGGCCGAGCATGGACTGCAGCAGCCAGAATGTGTTGGACGTGACGTGGACGACGAACAGTGATCCGGCGCCGGCTGCCAACGCCAGCAGCACCGGGTTGATCCCCAGCGCCGGTGCGATCGGGGCGAGCAGCCCGGCAGCGGTGATTGCCGAAATCGATACGGAGCCGACAGCGATGTGCAGGACAGCGGCGATGGCCCAGACCACGAAGAGCGGGGCCACTGCCGAAGCGGAGAAGTACTTTCCTAGGATTTCTCCCATGCCGCTGGTCGCCACCATGGCTGCGAGTGATCCGCCGGCGCCGGTCAGGATCAGGATCTGTCCGGATTCCTTAAAGCCGTTCGCGACGGCCGCCTCGACCCGCTTGGTGCCGATCGTCAGCCGTGCCACGATGCTGGTTCCCAGCAGGCCGATGAGCAGTGCAACCACCGGGGTTGCCAGGAACGTGGTGACCTCCGAGGTGGAGCCGGCCATTTTCAGAAAGGCGCCGGAAGCGATAAGCACGAGCGAAACGAGCATGGGCCCGAACATCAGCAGGAGCCCCGGCTCCCGGGTGGCCCTGGTCCCGGGTTCGCGTACGTCATGGGGCAACAGTCCCACCCGGCTCGAAGTCACGGTGCGTTCCGTGCCGCCACCCTGAACAACAGCGTGCGGGGAGCTCTTTCCGTGTCCGGCCCCGTCGTGTTCATGTAGGTGCGAGACGGTGTGGACAACCATCCCGTCGACGTCTTCCAACTCCGGGGATTCCGCCACCGCCTGCTCCTCGTCGGTCTCCGTCTTCCACAGCCCGCGCTGGATGAAGTAGTTCATGATGAAGATCGATACGAGGATCGTGGGGATGATCACCAGCAGGCCGAAGATGAGCATTTCCCCCAATGGGACCTGGAGAAGGCCGGCGAGGGCAACAGTGGCGACCCCGGGGACCATCAGTACGATGCCGCACTCCAGGCTGATGGCCATGGCGGTTGCCATTTTCGCGGTACCGAACTTGCCCAGTTTCGGGGCGATCCTGCGCGCCAGCGGAGCGCTCATCACCAGGAGCACGTCAAGGAAAATCGATTGCAGCAGCGTGCCGATTGTCAGTCCGAGTGCGTACGGCACGCCCTTGGGTCCGAAGATGTGAAGCAGTTTATCGACCAGCTTCGAAATGGCTCCCATTTCATTCAGGATGGCCCCCATCAGGACGCCCCAGGCGATGAGCAGCCCGACTTTCGTCATGATGTCGCCGAAGCCTGTCATCACCGTTTTCGTGGTTTCGGCCGCTCCAAGGCCGGTCATGAGCCCAAGGACTGTCGCTCCTATTACCAGCGACAACGCCGGATTGATCCGGAGACGAAGGATCATGACGACGATGCCGAGGATCACCCCCGCAGTGATGCCGAGTGTTTGCCAATCTTCCACGAGTAATCCTCCATTGGATCCATGTTGTCAGTAAGCTGAATCACCCTCCTACAATATGAGCATGAGCTCATTATGTGAGTCAAGGGTTCTCGGACTTTTCCGATGAGGGACCGGCCGACGGGACGCGGGAGGTTTGGAACAACACGGATACAGAGGTCGCAATGTTCCCGGCAGCGGCGCAAAGAAAGTGCCAGTGGCCGGCTTTCCTCGTCGGCACGCTCAGGGAGCCCCGCTTTAGTTCCGCGGTTCCAGACGGAAGAACAATTTCGGGTCGTCGGAGCCGAGAAGGTCGCGATGAAAGACGATGGCATCGACCGGATCGGTGTCCACGAACAGGACAGCTGCGGCAGCGGAGTGCACCACCGTGTATCTGGTGGGGCCTTCCAGCCAGGACATCAGCCCGGTGTACTCCTCGACGGCCAGTCCGTCGCCGAGGAGGCCTCGTGCTGAGAGCAGTTCGTAGACTGCGTGCCATGCCCAGTCCATGAGGTCGTTGATCGCTGCATCCACTGTTGGAGCGCTCATATCTCGATGCTGGCACCGGCCACTGACAATTAGGGGCACATGCGCCGCGTGTCGCCCTCTCCTTGGTTCCCGTCAGATCCGCGCGGCGGTAATTTCCGAAGGGATGAGCGCTGCTGTTCGCCACCCTTAGCTGCTCTGACCTAGCCTTGTCCGGCGGATTTGCCTATCACTCACCCCGGGGAGTGACCGGAAGGTGCCGCGGTGGGGGACCTCAAGCATGCGGGTCCTTTTGCCTGCGTGCGGACGAAGCCAGATTCATATTGCACCATCAGTGCAGTATGATGCACTTATGGATCAGAGTACAACTATCTTGGCAGCGGCGATCGGTAGACGGGTGCGGCAGGAGCGGCAGTCACGCGGATGGACGCTTGATCAGCTGTCGGAGGCTGCCGGGGTGAGCCGACGGATGGTGGTCAACGTCGAGCAGGGCGCGGTGAATCCCAGCGTGGGAACCCTGTTGAGGATCAGTGACGCGCTCGGGGTCGGGCTGCCGGCACTGGTCGAGTCCCCTCAGCCCAAGCCGGTGAAGGTAACCCGGCGTGGTGAGGGTGCGGCCTTGTGGAACGGGGACTCCGGGGGCCGCGGGGTGCTGGTGGCCGGTACGGAATCACCGGATGTGGTTGAACTCTGGGACTGGACCCTGGGGCCTGAGGACCACCACATAAGCGAGGCCCACTCGCCGGGCACGAAGGAACTTTTGCAGGTTCAGCAGGGCACGATCACGGTTATGGTCGCAGACCAATCTGTCATCCTTGATGCCGGCGATGCCCTCACTTTCCCCGGTGACGTGGCACACTCTTACGCCAATCCGGGTACGGAACCGGCAAGGTTCTCCCTTGCGGTCTTCGAGCCGGGCGTCGGGTCAGGACACCGTCCGGCGGCGACTGATGCGTGATCCGGGCCTGCTTCAGGAATTCCTCGACGGCAGCCGGGTAGACGCCGAAGTGTTCTCGCTGCGGCCCGACTACCGCGCCGTCCTGCTGGCCGTCGACGGGCTCGTCCCGGGCCCAAGCGATCATGCCAGTGAGATGCTACTGCAGGCGGCGGAGGCCTCAGCCCGCGAAGCACTGAACAACCGGCCGGTGGAGCACCTGCCCCAAGTGGCTGCGTGGCGCGAGGCTTACATGTCGTTCGGAGCCAAACCGCAGCGCACACGCAACAGCCTGGAGGCGCTGCTGCGCCGTACGGCGTCCGGTTTGCCCCGGGTAAACCGGCTTACCGACATCTACAACGCAATCTCGGTGCTGCACCAGGTTCCGTTGGGTGGAGAGGACCTGGCCAGCTATTCCGGAGCGCCGCGGCTGGTCCGCGCCACCGGCAAGGAGCCCTTTAACACCGTCGCCGGTGGTGCTGCCGTGATCGAACGCCCTGATCCTGGCGAGGTGGTCTGGTGCGACGATGCCGGCGTGACCTGCCGGCGCTGGAACTGGCGCCAGGGACGCCGCACGCAACTCCGCGACGACACCACGGCAGCGCTGTTCATCCTCGACGCGCTCAATCCCATGACGGACGAGGCACTTGATGCTGCCGCTGAGGACCTGGCTGCCCACCTGGCCCGGCTCGGCCCCGATGTCAGGGTCGTCCGCTGTCTGTTGGCCGCCGGAACAACGTTCGAAGAAGGAGACTGAGATGTTCATCCACCCGTTCGATGCCGTGATCGGTGACTGCACAGGGGACCGGCCATGAAAAGTCGCGCCTCCTACAATGTTCCGGTGCCGCCGTGGGGGCTGGCCGTGGCGGCGATGCTGTCGGTCCAGCTTGGTTCGGCCTTGTCGGTGGATCTGATTGCGGCCGTGGGTCCGGCCGGAACGGCATGGCTCAGGCTCAGCCTGGGGGCAATCATTCTCCTGGCGCTGGCCCGCCCGCCGCTTCGCACTGTCCGCCGTCGGGATGTGCCAACGCTGCTTGCTCTGGGCATCGCGACCGGTCTGATGTCCATCGCGTTCCTCGCTGCGATCGAGCACATCCCTCTCGGGACGGCCGTCGCGATCGAGTTCCTCGGCCCGTTGACCGTTGCTGCCGTGCGCAGTCACAGTGCACGGGCGCTCGTCTGGCCCGCCGTGGCGCTGCTCGGGGTCGTTCTGCTCACCCAGCCCTGGCAGAGCGGGTTCAATCCGGTCGGCGTAGGGTTCGCCGGGCTTGCGGCCCTCGCGTGGGCCGCCTACATCGTGCTCACCCAACGGATCGGCGACCGCTTCACCGGCATCGGAACACTCTCTCTCACCGTGCCGATCGCTGCCATCACGGCAGCGATCGTCGGCATACCGCAGGCCGCTGGCCACCTCACGCTCGGGATCCTGGCCGCCGCGGCCGGGCTGGCCATACTGCTCCCCGTCCTGCCGTTCGCGTTCGAAATGCTCGCCTTGCGCAGGATGACGCCGACCTCATTCGGGACCCTGATGGCACTTGAACCCGCCCTCGGTGTTCTCCTGGGACTGCTCGTGCTGCACCAGCAACCCTCGGCCATCCAGCTTGCCGGCATCCTGCTCGTCGTTCTGGCCGGCGCCGCCGCACAACGCGGTGGCCGACGGCGCTCACAGTCTCCCCGGCAGACCGACAGCCACGCGGATCTCGACCTCATCCGCTAAAGACGCGCCTCACCGGCAAGCGCCGCATGCTTCTCTGCGTTCACCCTGCCCCCGCCCGGGCAAGCGGCACATGCCTCACACTCTGCTTCCACCGTGATTCAAACAAAGGAGTTAAAGACGATGTTCACCGGCATGAGTGCTTTCCCCCTGACCCCGCTGGCAAATGATGCGGTTGACGAGAGTGCTTTCGTTCGCCTGATAGAACGGCTCGCGGAGGCGAAGGTTGACTCCGTTACCGCGCTCGGCTCCACCGGCTCCTACGCCTACCTGAGCAGCGAGGAGCGAAGCCGCGTCGCCCGCCTGGCAGTCGAGCACGCCGGCGAAACACCCGTGTTCATTGGGATCGGGGCGCTGCGGACCTCACAGGTCCTCGCGAACGTTGAGAACGCGGAGCAGGCGGGAGCTTCGGGTGTTCTGCTCGCTCCGATGACCTATCAGCCCCTCACTGACGATGATGTGTTCGAACTTTTCCGAACCGTCACTGTGAACTCCTCGCTGCCCGTCATCGTCTACGACAACCCCGGCACCACCCACTTCACCTTTACAACCGAGCTCTACGGACGCATCGCGGAACTGCCCGGTATCGCTTCCATCAAAATCCCCGGTGTACCGTCCGATCCCCAACAGGCACAAGCGCGGGTTCAGGACATCCGGGCGGCCGTCCCAGCTCATGTCACCATCGGAGTTTCCGGTGACGCCAAGGCCGCCGCCGGTCTGGCCGCCGGGTGCGATGCTTGGTACTCGGTAATCGGCGGCACTTTACCGGCCTTGGCGATGCGGATCACCCGGGCCGCCTTGGAAGGGCGGGTCTCCGACGCGTTCGCCGAGTCCGAACGGCTTGCACCGTTGTGGCAGTTGTTTGCCGAGTTTGGCGGGAGTATCCGGGTCGTTGCGGCAATAGCAGAACAGGTGGGACTGGCTTCAAAATCGTGCCTGCCGCTTCCCCTCCAAGGATTGACCGAGAAGCAGCGTGCCCATGTGGGCAGGATTGTGGATGAGCTCGGGCTCCACCCGTAGCGCTGGCCTCGGCGTTCCACGCAGGAAGGACCGCCGGGTCGGGGCGCTGGCGCGCTACGTCTTCGCCGCGACACTCGTTCGCAGTGCAGACGGCGGCGCAGTAGTCGCCATCGTGCTGCTCGCGCACGCCTGCGGGATGCCGGGCTGGTTGGCCGGAATCCGGGGAGCATCAATCACGGCACCCCACCTGCTCGGCCCGTTCATCGCACGACACCTCGATACGGCCAGTGACGGGCGCAAAGTGATCGCGTTCTCCGCTGTCCTCCACGGGGTGCTGCTCGGCGCCGCAGCGCTGCTCCTGCCGGTCACAGGGGCGATCTGGCCAGCCATGCTGCTCTTTGCCTCCGGCATCTTCGGGCCGATGCTCACCGGCGGGATCAGCAGCCGCCTGCCCTTTATCGCCGGCCCCGAGCAGCGCAGCCAACGCAGAGCACAAAGCTGGGACGTCGCAAGCTACGGGCTGAGCGGCACCCTCGGCCCCGCAGCAGTGGCATGGATCGCGGCAGCATCTGACGCACTCACCGCCACACTGGTTCTGGCCGGAGCCGCCGTCGTTGGTGCGGGAGCCGTCCTCGCACTCCCCAGGCAAGAGCCACCCGACAAGGCAGTTGACGTGCCATCGCCCGGGCGAACACTGAGCTTGATATGGGAACGTGGTCCGCTTCGCCGCACACTCGGGCTCACCGTGACCGTCGCATTTTCTGTCGCCGCGTTACCGATCTACGCCGTTGCAACAGCTCCTGCGTTCGGCGGGGCCTCAGCCGCCGGAACACTGGTCGCGGCTTACGGGATAGGGAATCTTCTCGGATCAGCAGAGCTCATGCTGCGGCCGCTTCGCCGCGACGCAGACCCTCTCATGAGTTTCCTCGCTGCACTCGTCGCGGCAACGCTGATATTGGTAATGCTTACTCCGACACTCCCCACATCCCTCATGGCCTTCTGCCTGGCAGGGGTTGCTGCCGCACCGACGGAGATCAGCTGCGGCTCATTCATCCTGCCCGTGCACCCGTCCACAGCGACACACCACTTCACCGCACTCCGCCAGGCCGGTGTCATCCACCAGTACTACGCCGGAACCTCACGCATGAACGTCCTGCGGCGCGACGACCTGAACACAATCTTCCCGGGCTTCCTGGACTCTGTCATCAGCGCCGCTGCGAAGACTTCAACATCTGCACGCTGAGAGACCTGCTGATGCGCTTCGTGATAAGGTCCCGAAACGGGATCTTATTGGGACCTTGGGTTGAGTTGGCATGGACTTAGCGGGCGTTGTATTCCTCGTCGGTGACCAGGTCGCCCCATTCGGACTCGGCGCCTTCGGCCGGTGCTTCCCACATGGCCAGGTGGGTCATGAAGTGGTCGGGTGCGGCGCCGTGCCAGTGCCACTCACCCGGGGACGTGTAGATGGTGTCGCCGGGCTTGATCCTGAGGACGTCCCCGCCGCGGGACTGGACCAGTCCGATGCCTTCGGTGACGTGCAGGGTCTGGCCAACAACGTGGGAGTGCCAGGCGGTGCGGGCGCAGGGTGCGAAGTGCACTGAGTTCACGCGCATGCGTGACGGCTCGGGCTGCGGGGCGGCGATGACGTCGAAGTACACCTCACCGGTGAACATCTGTGCGGGTCCTTTGACGCTGGGCTTCTTGGACTGAATTTCCAAAGTTTCTCCTAAAGGTGGGGCGGTGGCGGGGCGCGTTCCATTTGCCGCGGGCCGTTTTCTGTTGTGTTTGTTCGTCCATAGGGCCTGGGCAGGCCGTCAAGGGTGCGTTCTTTTCAGAATCCGGTCGGCATCCGCAAGGTGTAGGGCTTTTCGAGCCGTTGTGCCTGCTCGTCGGTAAGTTGAATGTCGAGGGCGGCGGCGGCGTCACTGAGGTGGTGGGTTTTGGTGGCCCCCACAATCGGTGCGGCCACGGTGGGGTTGCGCAGCACCCAAGCCAGCGCGACCTGGGCCATGGGCACCCCGAGTTCCTGGGCAACTTCCTGGACGGCATCGGTGATGGGCTGGTCATCGTCGCTGAAGAAGCGGCGCTGCATGGGGTCGGTATCGGCGCGATTGGTGGATTTGCCCCACGGCCTGGTGAGCCGTCCCTTCGCGAGGGGGCTCCAGGGGATGCTGCCGACGCCCTGGTCGGCCAGGAGCGGGAACATTTCACGTTCCTCTTCGCGCTGCATGAGGCTGTACTGGTTTTGCATCGAGACGAATCTGGTCCAGCCGTGCAGGTCCGCGGTGTGCTGCATCTTCGCGAACTGCCACGCCCACATCGACGAGGCACCGATGTAGCGGGCCTTGCCGGCCTTGACGACGTCGTGGAGGGCTTCCATCGTTTCCTCGATCGGCACCTCGGGATCGAAGCGGTGGATCTGGTAGAGGTCAACGTAGTCCGTGCCGAGACGGGACAATGACGCATCGAGTTGCTCCATGATGGCCTTACGGGACAGGCCGGACCCGCCGGGGCCGTCGTGCATCTTGAAGTGCACCTTGGTGGCGAGCACAATGTCTTCCCGGAGGGTGTATTTCCTGATGGCGCGTCCGACGATTTCTTCGGAGCTGCCGAAGCCGTAGACGTTCGCGGTGTCCCAGAACGTGATACCCAGGTCGACGGCCTGTCGGAAGATTGGCTCTGCGTCGTCGTCGCCGAGTGCCCATTCGTTGAAGCCCTGGGAGGTGTCGCCGAAGCTCATGCAGCCCAGGGCGATACGGCTGATCTTCAGGCCGGACTGGCCCAGACGTGTGTATTCCATCCTTTTAGCCTTCGATTCCTGTGCTGAGGCTGAGGTCCCGCCATTGGTCCAGCTCCGTGCGTTCTGAGTCGGCGACGGCGGCGAAGGCGTGGAACGCGTCCTTGCCGAGCACCGCCAGCGACGGCGGGTTCGCGCTTTCGGCGACGGCGAGGATGGCTTCTGCGGCCTTGGCCGGGTCACCCGGCTGGGTGCCGTGGACGGTGTCGTTCTCCTTGCGCCGCTTCCCGGCCGTCTCAGCGTAGTCCTCGATCGGCGTCGCAGACTGGGTGAGTGAGCGGCCGGCGAAGTCGGTGCGGAACGCGCCGGGCTCGATGACGGTGACGTTAATGCCCAACGGCTGCAGTTCCTTGCGGAGCGATCCGGAGAGGCCCTCCAAGGCCGCTTTGGTGGCTGAGTAGTATCCGGAGCCGGCCGGCTTGATGCGTGCGCCGATCGAGGAGATGTTCAGGATTGACCCGGACCTCTGTGCCCGCATGTCCGGAAGGACTGCCTTGATCATGTCCACCGCGCCGAAAACGTTCGTGTCGAACAACTGCCGGATATCGTCGTCGTCCGCCTCCTCCACCGCTGCGCGGTACCCGTAGCCGGCATTGTTGACGAGCACGTCGACACCTCCGAAACGCGTCTTGGCCTCTTTCACCACCAAGCTGATCTGGGCGCGGTCGGTGACATCCAAAGGCAGAGCGAGTGCCGTTTCAGGAAAAGCGTCAGCAATGTCCTGCACGGTGGTGACGTTCCGGGCTGTGACGACGGCCTCGTGGCCGTGGGCGAGCACTGCTTGGGCGAGGGCCCGGCCCAGTCCGGTCGAGCATCCTGTGATGAGCCATGTAGCCATGACGGGTTTCCTTTCGTGGGAACGCCAGCCGCGAGGCGCTTAGAAAGGCCCGCGGCTCGGCTTTCGGCGGGGTGGTGCTCTACGGGCGGACGAGGACCTTCAGGGATTCGCGGGCATCCATGGCGCGGTACCCGTCGGGCACTTCGTCGAGGCTGATGGTGCGGTCGAAGACCTTGCCGGGGTTCACGGTGCCGTCCAGGACGCCGGGCAGGAGCGTCTCGATGTAGGCGCGGACGGGGGCGGGGCCGCCGGTGAGGGTGATGTTCGGGCCGAACATGGAGCCGAAGCCGATCGGGGCGTCCTCGTACTGGGGCACGCCGACGCGGCTGATCACGCCTCCCGGGCGGACCACGCCGAGGGCCTGGTCGTACGCGGGCCGGTGCCCGACGCATTCGAGCACGGTGTGGGTGCCGTCGCCGCCGGTGAGTTCGCGGACCTTCTCGATGCCGGCCTCGCCGCGCTCGGCCACGACGTCGGTGGCGCCGTATTCCAGGCCGAGGTCGGTGCGGGCCGTGTGCCGGCCCATCAGGATGATCTGCTCGGCGCCCAGCTGCCTGGCCGACAGCACCGCCATGAGCCCGACGGCGCCGTCACCGATGACCGTCACCGTGGTCCGTTCGTTGATGCCTGCTTTGATGGCGGCGTGGTAGCCGGTGCCGTAGACATCGGACAGGGTCAGCAGCGACGGCAGCAGCGCCGAGCCCTCACCCACCGGGGCCTTGACCAGGGTGCCGTCGGCGAACGGGACGCGCACCGCCTCGGCCTGTGCCCCGCCGATGCCGCCGGCGGCCCAGAACCCGCCGTGCCTGCAGGAGGTCTGCAGCCCCTCCAGGCAGAAGTCGCAGGTCCCGTCAGACCAGGCGAACGGGGCGATGACGAAATCACCCTTCTTCAGCGTCGAGACGTCCTTGCCGGTCTCCTCGACGACGCCGATGAACTCATGGCCCATCGGTGACCCCTGATGGGATTTAGGCATGCTGTGGTACGGGTGCAGGTCGGACCCGCACACGCACGACCGCACGATCCGCACCAGCGCGTCGGTCGGGTCCCGCAGGACCGGGTCGGGCACGTTCTCTACCCGTACATCGCCGGCACCGTACATAAAAGTTGCTCGCATCAGTCTTCCATCCTCATTGGTGGTCAGGCATTCCAAACCGTCGAAACCGGCATCGTGCTGGTCAGCGGGATCCGACGGAGTCGTCTAAAGATTGGTCATCTGTTCCGCGGCCTCGTTGTAGCGGCCGCCATCTACCTGGATCTTGGACACGGCGTCCTCGATTTCGATGAGTTCGTTGGCAGAGAATTTGACGTCGGCGGCTCCGATGTTCTCCTCCAATCGGTGTAGCTTGCGCGTGCCGGGGATCGGGACGATCCAGGGCTTCCGGGCCAGAAGCCATGCCAGGGCGATCTGTCCGGGGGTGGCACCCTTGCGGTGGGCGATGCCCGCGAGCAGGTTGACCACGGACTGGTTGTTTTCCATGGCTTCGGGCGAGAAGCGGGGGATGGTGCTTCGGATGTCGTTGCCGGCCTCGAAACTGGTGGACGCGGTGATGGTACCGGTGAGGAAGCCCTTGCCGAGCGGACTGTAGGGCACGAAGCCGATGCCCAGCTCCTCACACGCGGCCAGTACTTCCTCCTCGGGACGCCGCCACCACAGGGAGTATTCGCTTTGGACGGCCGTCACGGGCTGGACTGCGTGCGCCCGGCGGATGGTCCCGGCGGACGCTTCGGACATGCCGAAGTGCTTCACCTTGCCGGCCTCGATCAGTTCCTTGACCGCACCTGCGACGTCCTCGATGGGCACCTGCGGGTCGACCCGGTGCTGGTAGTAGAGGTCGATGGCGTCGACGCCGAGCCGGCGCAACGAGCCATCGACGACGTGCTTAATGACATCAGGATGGCTGACGACCCGCCCGCTGGGCTTGCGTTCGACAGGATCGATGTCCCATCCGAACTTGGTGGCGATCACGACCTGGTCCTTGTACGGGGCGAGCGCTTCGCCGACGAGTTCCTCGTTGGCGAAGGGACCATAGATCTCGGCGGTGTCGAAGAAGGTAACGCCGCGGTCCACAGCGGTGCGGATCAGCGAGATCATTTGCTGCCGGTCAGGTCTTTCGCTGTAACCACCGGTCATGCTCATGCAGCCCAGCCCGATGGCGGAGACCTCCAGGCCGTTGCTGCCCAAGGTGCGTTTGTCCATTAGTCATTCTCCTGTGTCGTTGAGGGGAGGGGCAGTTCGGGCTGGGGCGGAGAAAGGGCGGGAACTGCTCCCTTACAGAAACGCTAGCGGCGCAGGACTGCAGATGGGAGGTCCTGTCAGAACACCCTTCTGCGCCAACTCCGGCTGGTGAAGCCTAGTCCGTTGATCTCAGCATTCGGAAGCCGATGCCGATGCTCCGGTAGCCGGCGTCGGGCGGTTCATGACTCCTTCTGGGAGGGGGACGCTCCGGCGTTGGGTACGAGTGTCCACATCTACTGTACGATCGTACCCAACGCCTTGTTTCAAGTCAGGAGACCTCGTGCAGAGCCAGTACCTACCCGATGATGGCAGGACCATGCGGGAGCGCATGCTTGCCGGTGACGACTACCTTGCCGACGACCCAGACCTTGCGGCGGAGAGCCGCCGCGCCATTGAGTTGGCCGCGCGCTTCGCCCGGCTATGGCCTGCTGATCCCGTTGCCGGTCGTGCCGTCCTTGCCGAACTCGTCGGATCCCTCGGTGAGAATGCTGAGGTGCGTCCGCCCTTGTGGGTCGATTACGGCACTTACCTGTCGATCGGGGCGCGCACGTTCATCAACTACAACTTGACTGCACTGGACGTTGCGCGAATCACCATCGGTGATGATGTCCAGATCGGGCCCAACGTGCAGCTCCTTACGCCCACTCATCCGGTGGACCCCGAGCCAAGGCGGGCGAAGGTCGAGAGCGCCAAGCCCATCCGCATCGGGGATAACGTCTGGATCGGTGGCGGGGCGATCATCTTGCCTGGCGTCAGCGTTGGTGAGAACTCGGTGATCGGGGCAGGCGCCGTGGTTACCCGCGATGTCCCGGCGAATGTAGTGGTCGTCGGCAATCCCGCGCGTATCGTGCGCGAGCTCGACGGCGGCTCTGTGCCCAACGGCGAAGCATGAGCAACAGGACGGGAACGAGCACTGGCACGTCACCGCCGAGGCAGCGGCGGCACGATCCCGACCGGCGCGAACGGCTGATTGACGTTGCTCTCCAGGTCATCGCCGAACACGGAGTCGCGGGAACGTCCCACCGGCGTGTAGCGACGGCAGCCGACGTGCCACTTGGATCCATGACCTACCACTTCGATGGCATGGATGATCTCCTGCGCGCTGCATTCACCCGCCTCGCCGAACAAACCGCTGAGGCGTTTGATAACGCGTTGCTGCAGGCTCACGACAGAGACCAAGCCGTCGATGCCGTTGTAGCCCTCATTACGGGCGCCGTACTCAACGACCGCGAGGCCATGCTTGCAACATATGAGCTCTATGCCCAAGCCGCCCGGCGACCAGAGCTGCGCAGCATCACCGATACGTGGATGGCGCGCAGCCGCACCGCGCTCCAACGCCACTTCGATCCGGAGACAGCCCTCATGCTCGACGCCCTGATCGAGGGCCTGACCATCCACCGCGCCCTGTCCCTTAACCCCATGCCCGTCAGTGCTGTCCGCACAGCAGTCCAGAGGATCACGCGACCATGACTACCCTGCCTTTAGCCCCAGCTCTGGAGTACTCCGCCAAACGACTCGGCCAGGCCCGTTTCGCCGTCGCCGTTCTCTTCCTTACCAACGGCGCACTCTTCGCGAACCTCTTGCCGCACTACCCCGCTATTAAGGACGGGCTCGAACTCAGCAATACCTCCCTCGGCATTTCAATTGCCGCTTTTCCGCTCGGAGCCATTACCGCCGGGCTGGCCTCCGGCGCACTGGTACGGCGCTTCCGTTCCTCACGTGTCGCAACTGCCGGCACCTTGCTGATTGGCCTCGCGATCCTCCTCGCCGGAATTGCGCCCTCTTGGGCTGCTCTAACTGTGACGCTGTTCTTCGCCGGTTCCATGGACGCCATCACCGACGTGGCCCAGAACTCTCACGGGCTCCGCGTCCAGAAGCTGTACAGGCGCTCGATCTTGAACTCGTTCCACGCCGTGTGGAGCATCGGAGCGGTACTGGGCGGATTGATGGGGGCCGCCGCTGCAGGCCTTGATGTACCCCGGGGTGTGCATTTGTCGGTGTCCTTGGTCCTCTTCAGCATCTTGACGCTGATCTGCTACCGGTTCCTCCTGCCCGGCACCGAACCCGAAGCTGCCGAGGAGGATGCCCCCGCTGCCGCAGGCCAGACGTCGACGGTAAACCCACGCCGCTGGGCAATGTACGGCGTCCTTGCTGCACTCGTCGTCATCGCGGCGGCAGGAGCACTCGTAGAGGATGCCGGCAGCTCGTGGGCTGCCGTATACCTTTCAGGCTCACTCGGTGCATCAGCGACTGTCGCGGGTCTCGGATACGTGGCCCTGGTCGGACTCCAGTTCGCGGGCCGCCTCTTCGGCGACCGGCTTGTGGACAGGTTTGGCCAGCGTTCCGTAGCGCAGGCCGGTGGAGCCCTCGCCGCTCTCGGCATGGGCGCAGCGCTGCTGTCCCCCTCCATACCGGTGACGATCGTCGGCTTCGGGCTCGCCGGCCTCGGGGTAGCAACCCTCGTGCCCGCCGCCATGCACTCAGCCGATGAACTACCCGGACTTAAAGCCGGCACCGGGCTGACCCTGGTCAGCTGGCTCATGCGCCTCGGGTTCCTCCTGTCACCGCCGATCGTCGGCGCCATCGCCGACGCCACAACCCTGAGGACTGGCCTCCTCGTAGTTCCCCTCGCCGGGATCCTCGTCCTCCTAGCCTCGCCGGTTCTGCCACAGCGAGCGGCACCGCACCCCAATCACTAGGAACGGGACTGCCCATCATGAATCCAGAATCCATTGCTGCCTCACGCCGCAGGTCAGGACAGGGCTCGCAAACTGCGTTGGGTTCCCCGAACCTCAGCCTGATCCGAAAAATCCTGAAAGAGCACGGCGGTCTCACGCAGGTCGAAATCGCCCCACAGACAGGCTTTCGCCTGCGCTCTGTGGGGGAGTGAGAAAGAAATGGGACAAGGAAGAACCATCGTTCCTGTTTGAAGACCGTCCGTGGGACCGTGGCCGAGCGGAATCCTCCCCAATCTGGGGGACTGACAGCTCACCGGGCAGAGCGTTCGGGCAAGGGCATGCCGCGGATGGCACCGCGGGCTTACCGTGGATGTATGGAGTACCTGAGAGGTCCTTTGTACCTGGACATCGCTGCGAAAGGGCTGTGCCTGGCCGGGGTCGTGTTGATGATTTTCGGGCAGGGTGGATGGTTTGTCGTCGGGGTCTTCGCCGTGGTCATTGGGGTGCTGTTTGGTGCGTGGTCAATGGTGGTGGCCCGCCGGATGCGGCGTCGAGAACGGGACGGCGTGGACCGCGTCTAACCGCCCGGTGGGACGGCGGTGCGCCCGTTTCCGGGCTGCTGCAGGAACACCTGCCCGCGTCCAGCTGTGCTTGGAATGAGCGCGGAATTCCTCGGGGTATCAAAGGAAGAGGCGCTGGAGCAGATTGCGGTGGCTTTCGCTTCCGTCGACTGACACTGGTTTTGCGGGTGCCCGGAACTGAGCGGTAGTTTGATGGCGGAGCATGCGGCAGAGTCGCACGGAAGGGCCGTCCTGGCGAGGAGCCCGGCCCGTTGCCCGTCGGGTGGTCCTGTGATTCCGGGAAGGGGCCGGGTCTTCCCGAGATCTGTTCCGGGTGAGACCATCCCTTCATGAATAAGATAGAGGACACGGACCCCTCTGAACCTTCCGGGGACAGGCAGGCGGGGCGCGGTCAGGCCCAGGCCAGTCGTGGCGGGTCGCCGATTACCCATCAGATGCGCACTGTGGGGAGACGACGGCGCGACGCCGAAGAAAAGCTCGAGCATCATCTGCAAGAAGCCAGACACAAGAGCGCTGCCCACGGCGGTGACGACCATGCAGACAGCAGCGATCAGGACTCATCGTAGGAACGGAGGCTGAAGCGACCAGATAGTTGAATGGCGGCCGGGCGTTGGATGATAGCCGGAAGCGAAACCCTCGGGCTGGCCGCCCGAAGATGAAAGACCTGGACGTCGGCTCCCTGCCGGTGAGGACAACCGGCTCACAGGCAGGCTGACGGACCGGGACATCGTCGTCAATGCCTGGCCGAAGGCGGTAATCCACGCACGGCCACGGCGGGTAGGTTCAAGTGGAGGAGTGTTCACGAGTCCGACCCTCCATGCGCGAGCGGCCGATCACCACCGTCGCCGGTGGACCCCACGTCCGCCGAACCGTCGGGTTCCCAGCGCAGGAGGTCTCCGGGCTGGCAGTCGAGTACCTCACACAGCGCTTCAAGCGTCGTGAAGCGTACCGCCTTGGCACGACCGTTCTTGAGCACCGCCAGGTTGGCGGGCGTGATCCCGACGCGGTCCGCAAGCACGCCGACGGGCATCTTGCGCTTGGCCAGCATCACATCGATGTCGACGATGATCGGCATCAAATCACCTCGTCGAGTTCGGTCCGCAAATGTTGCGCTTCAGCGTCACGGGCGACCGCCTGGGCCAGCAGTGTCCGAAGCACCAGGACGATCAGCGCCACCCCGGCGATCAGCAGGGACGCCCCGCAGATCAGGAGGACGATGCCGGGAGCGACCTCGCCCGGTGCGAGGATGGCGGCAAGCCCGAACATGAGCAGCGACGCGGTTGCGACGGCGCCGAAGATGATGTCCACGTCCCGGAAAGCGGCGTGGGAGAACACCGTTCCCCGGCGCACCATCGTCAGCAGACGCCACACGCACACCAGGGTTACCTGAACGCTCAAGATGCCCAGGACCACTATGGCGAGGAAGGTGATGCGGAGGCCGGCGGGAGCGCCGGCCTCCTCCAGATCGATGGACAGTAGCGGCACCATCCACACCTGCACGAACAGCGAGCCGGCGAGTACCATTGCGAGCACGATGCGCAGCGCGAGAATGGTTAACGTCCCCATGAGGTCTCCTTGTATATCGACTAACAGCAAAAGGATATCGATATTCGACAACTTGGACAAGGGATCCTCAGCCGCCACGAGGCCAGGTGTCACCGGACCGTTACGCCTGTGCTCTCTGACGGTAGTGTCGGGGGGTTTCGCCTGCGTCGTTGAGGAAATGCCGGTTGAAATTGGACAGGTTCGAAAAACCCACTTCATAGCAAATGTCGGAGATGGCTTTGTCGCTGCGCTCCAGCAGGCGTCGTGCATGGGCCAGCCGAAGTTTGCGCACCAAATCACTGAAGTTCTGGCCCATGGCACGTTTAAAGTACTTCGAGAATGTGGGCTCGGACATTCCCACCAGGGCCGCCGCCTCCGACATTCTGACATTGCCGGCATGATTGCTGAACACGTACTCGAGGACGATGTCCACCACGGCCGCAGCCTGGCCGTCCAGTTGCGGCCTGAACCATTCATCGGCAAGGTAACGCCGCTCGTCCTGCGGTGCACGCACAAGAATCGCAAACACCTCAACGAGGTGCTGGAGCCGTTCCAGTCCGGTGGAGGCGCCCATCGCCTCGATGGATGCTGCTGCAGCCTCGGCTGACCGCCCGAGGAACTCGATCCCGCGTGCTGACTGTTCCAGCAGGGGCTTGACCTCCAACATTTCCGGAACGACGGAGGCTGCTTGCTGGACCCACTTTCCGTCAAACTGGATGACCGCATCCCGTCGCTCCAGCACTTCTCCGGGCTCAAGGTCGCTGACCCAGTCGTGCGGCAGCCCGGATCCGACCAGCGACACGTGCCCGGCCTCGAACGTGCCGATGTGGTCTCCCACAATGAACTTGCCGGTGCCCCTCCGGATCAGGTGGATCTCGTATTCCGGATGGTAGTTCCAGCGCGCCAGCGGGCTGGGATAGTCATGCTCGTGCCATCGGACCGAATGGTTTGGGTCAGCCGGAATGACCTCCCGGTTGGCGCGCATGCCCAGCAGCCTCTCGGCAAGCCTGGCCGTTGCGTCGTCGCTCAGGTCCGCCGCGCTCATTGTGGTTCCCCCTGCGCTCGGGTTATGAAATATGGACGGCACTCTTACGCCTTCTTTTAGATTAGCGCCTATCCCAGAGACCCTTCAGGAAATTTAGTATCAGGAACTGGCAACCAGGACGCTAGTTGTGTCCTGTCCCACAGGCCTAATCTTGAGGAACATCAACGAGGCGCCCCGGCTTCGAGCTTACGTCCCGCTTTCGAATCCGCACCCCGGCACAGAAGCGGGAGTGGCAGCATTGCACCCCCTAAAGAACAAAGGAGTCCTTTAATGCGCGCACAAATACGCGTCGCCTCATTGGCCGCAGGTGCCCTGTGTGTGGCCCTCAGCGCCTCGGCCTGTGCCGGTGCCGGTGGAGGTAATTCCGCAGGAGACCCGAACAGCATCAATGTCCTGATGGTGAACAATCCGCAGATGGAGGACCTGCAGCGGCTCACCGCTGATAACTTCACCAGGGAAACCG
>JAODMS010000081.1 GCA_025464925.1 Arthrobacter sp. | reverse complement strand
AACTGGTCAAGGAAGTCGCCGCCAGCGGCAAGCTCCCCGTCGTCCTGTTCACCGCCGGCGGCATCGCCACCCCGGCCGACGCCGCCATGATGATGCAGCTCGGCGCCGACGGTGTCTTCGTCGGCTCGGGCATCTTCAAGTCCGGCAACCCGGCCCAGCGTGCCGCCGCCGTCGTGAAGGCCACCACCTTCTTCGATGACCCCGACGAGATCGCCAAGGCCTCCCGCGGCCTGGGCGAGGCCATGGTGGGCATCAACGTGGACGAGATCCCGCAGCCGCACCGCCTCGCCGAGCGCGGCTGGTAACGTTCGGGCGCTTCTCAATGATCGTGGCGCTGGGCGCCCCGATCGTTGAGTCTCTGCGCCCTCTCTTATTAAGCCAAGAGAGTTAGGCGCGATTTGTTTTTCACGCGACGCGGCCGGTCACCTATCCAGGTGGCCGGCCGGCGTCGTTTCGTCATCGATTGCTCCGCACCCGCCCTTTACGGCGTCCGTAAGGGCGGGCACGGAGCAATGGACGGGGCTAGTCGAGGCCGCGGCGTTTCAGCAGCGGCTCGAGCCCGGCATCGCGGCCGCGGAAGGACCGGAACGAGTCCAGCGGATCCCGGCTGTTGCCGCGGGAGAGCAGCTCGGCCCGGAAGAAGTCCCCGTTGGCCCTGGTGAGCCCGCCGTTTTCCTTGAACCACTCCACCGTCTCGGCGTCCAGCACCTCGCTCCAGATGTAGGAGTAGTAGCCCGCGGCGTAGCCGGCTCCCGCGAAGATGTGCTGGAAATAGCCGGTACGGTAGCGGGGCGGGATCAGCCGGTGGGCGACACCTGCGGCGGCCAACGCCTTGGCCTCAAACTCGAGCGCGTCTTCGGGCAGCTCGGAGCCGTCCAGGACATGCCAGGCAAGGTCCAGCAGCGCCGCGCTCAGGTATTCGGTGGTGCCGAAGCCTTCGCCCCAGAGCTGCGCTGCCTGGAGCTTGTCCACTACCTCCTGCGGCAGCGCTTCCCCGGTGGCGTGGTGCCGGGCGTAACTGGCCAGGACCTCCGGCCACATGATCCACATTTCGTTCACCTGCGAGGGGTACTCCACGAAGTCCCTCGGCACCGAGGTGCCCGAGAACCGCGGGTAGGTCACGGATGAGAACAGCCCGTGCAGCGCGTGGCCGAACTCGTGGAACGTGGTGCGGAGCTCGTCCAGCGTGAGCAGCGTCGGTTCCCCGGCAGGGGGCTTGGAGATGTTCAGGTTGTTGATCACCACGGGCCGGGTGTCCAGCAGCCCGGACTGCTCCACCAGGGAGTTCATCCAGGCCCCGCCGCGCTTCGATTCGCGGGTGTAGTAGTCTCCGAGGAACAGGCCCAGTTCCGTGCCGTCGGCATTCCGGACTTCCCAGACCCGCACGTCCGGGTGGTAGCCCGCAAGGTCGCTGCGTTCGGTGAAGCTGACGCCATAGAGGGCGTTGGCGGCGAAGAACACCCCGTCGTTCAGGACGCGGTCCAGCTCGAAGTAGGGGCGCAGCGCCTGCTCGTCCACGGCGTACCGTTCCCGTTTGACCTTGGCCGAGTAGTACGCCCAGTCCCAGGCCTCCAGGGGGTGCCCGGCGACCTCGGCGAGTGCTTCTGCCTCGGCGTCGGCGTTCCGGACGGCGGCGGGCGCGAGCCGGTTCATCATGGTCCGCACCGCCTCGAAATCGGGGGCTGTCTGCTGGTCCACGGTGAGCTCGGCATAGTTGGTGAAGCCCAGGAGCCTGGCCTTCTCCGCCCGGAGCCGGACCATCTGCTTGACCAGGTCCAGCACATCGAGGCTGCCGCCGCCGCTGCCGCGTCCGATCGAGGCCTCATACAGCCGCCGGCGCACGTCCCGGTTTTCCAGGGCAGCCAGGGCCGGCTGGTTGCTGGGCTGGATGAGGGTGAGCAGGAACTTGCCCTCGTGTCCCGTGGCGCGGGCGGCTTCGGCGGCGCTGGCGACGTCGTCGGCCGGCATCCCCGCCAGTTCTGCGGCGTCGTCCAGCAGCAGGGCCGCGGACTTCATCGCCTCCTTGACCCGTTGGCCAAACTCCGTGCCCAGCCGGGACAGCTCGGCATTGACAGCCTTGAGCCGCTCCTGGCCCGTGCCGTCCAGCTGGATGCCGGACTGGCGGAATTCCTTGAGGTACTCCTCCACCAGCCGGGCCGCTTCCGCGTCGAGGTGCTGGGTGTCCAGTGCCGCGAAACGGTCGAAGAGCCCCCGGTTGAGGTAGACCGCGTCCTGATGGGCCGAGAATAGCGGGGAGAGGCGGGTTTCCAGGTCCCGGATCGTGTCCGAGGCGTCAGCCGAGACGAGCGTGAAAAAGGATGCTGCCGCGCGTTCCAGCAACCAGCCGGACTGCTCCATGGCCAGCGCCGTGTTCTCGAAGGAAGGCGGTTCAGGATTGGCCACGATCGCCTCGATCTCGGCCAGATGCTCCGCCAGGCCGGCATCGACGGCTTCGGCGTAGTGCGCATCCTCGATGTCTGCGAAGGGCGGCAGGCCGAACGGCAGGGTGCTGGTGCTCAGAAGGGGATTGGTCATGAAATAACTCTTTCATGTGAGCAACAAGTTCTCAACGGAAAGCCAGAGGTCGGGACGGGCCCACCCTAGGATGGGAACCATGGGGAACAAGAACTCTAGGCTGCTCGGCCGCCTTCTGGCCGGAGCGGCCGCGGCGTCGCTCGTGGCGTCGGTGGCATCGTGCGGCCTGACAGCACGGCAGGACGGCAGCGCCGCGAGCTCCGCGGCCGCCGGCGAAACAGCGGCCACAGAGGCGGCCGCCCGGACATCGCCGCCGGCGGGCACTCCGGCCCCGACGGGCACTCCGGCCCCGACGTTTGGAAAGGGGCCGGCCTGTCCTGCCCGGCGGTGCGCCTCCGTCCTGCTCACCGGGGATATGCTGGTCCACGCGCAGCTCTGGGAGCAGGCCCGGGCGGACGCCCTGGCGAACGGGGCGAAGGGCCTGGACTTCGGGCCGTTGCTGGAAGGCCAGCGCCGCTACATCGAGAAGAGCGACCTCGCAATCTGCCATCTGGAGACGCCGGTGGCAGGTCCCGCCGGGCCCTTCTCGGCCTACCCGTCCTTCAACGTCCCGCCGCAGATCATCGCCGCCGCGCAGGGAGTCGGCTACCAGGCCTGCACCACGGCCAGCAACCACACCATCGACCGGGGCACCGAGGGCCTGGCCCGCACCCTGGACGTCCTGGACGCCGCCGGCGTGCAGCATACCGGCTCGTACCGCACCGAGGCCGACTCGCAGGGGGTGCTGATCCTGCAGACAGCCGCAGCGAAGATCGCGGTGATTGGGGCCAGTTACGGACTCAACGGACAGCTCCCCGAGGCGGCCTGGCAGGTGGACATGCTCGATCCTGCAGTCATGATCGCGAAGGCCCGCAAGGCGCGGGCACTCGGGGCGGACATCGTTCTGGGAGCCATGCACGCAGGCGACGAGTACTCCAGCGCACCGAACGCCGAGCAGCGCGATGTCGCCCACGCGCTCGTGGACAGCGGCCAGTTCACCATGATCTACGGCCACCACAGCCATTCGGTGCTGCCGGTCGAACAGTACAAGGGGACGTGGATCGTGTACGGCCTGGGCAACGGCATCACGGAACTCTCGCCGACGTATGTGGTGAACAATGAAGGACTGCTGGTGCGGGCACAGTTCAGCCAGGACGCCGCCGGCACCTGGACCGCCTCCGACCTGGCGTGGGCGCCGTCGGTCATTGTCCGCGGACCCTACCGCTGGTGCTCCGTCGCGGCCGACGCCCCGCAGGGTCCCTGCGCCGGTGCTGCCGCGGACGCCGCCACGCGCCAGCGCACCACGACGGTGGTCGAGTCGATGGGCGCCGCAGCGGCGGGAGCCCGCGAGCTGCTGATAAGCAATGAGCGATAGGGCACCGGGCGCATGGAGGCGATGAAGGAACGGCACCGCACCGTTCTTGCGCGAGGGGCTGAACTGGCGGTGTTCGAATACGGCCTCGAACCGGCCCCCGGCGTACCCACGCTGCTGCTGGTCCACGGCTACCCGGACGACCATCAGGTGTTCCTGCCGGTGATCCGGAAACTGGCACCGACGCACCATGTCATCGCCTATGACACGCGCAATGCCGGCGCCTCCGCAGTCCTCGAGACTCCCGGCGACTTCAGCCTGAAGATGCTGGTGGAGGACGTATTTGCGGTCCTGGCAGCCGTCGGTGCCTCCGAGGTGCATCTCGTGGGGCACGACTGGGGATCCATCCAGGGCTGGGCCGCGGTGCAGGACGCCCGGGCCGGCGGCCGCATTGCCCGGTACACGAGCATTTCGGGGCCGGACCTGCACCACTTCGCCCGCTGGATGCGGGAGCGCGTCCGGAAACCGGGCGCCTGGCGGCAGCTGGGCGGCCAGCTCCTCCGCAGCTGGTACGTCGGCGCGTTCCTGGTGCCACGGCTGCCGGAGGCCGCGTGGCGCCTGTTCCTTTCCCGGCGCTACGAACAGCTGGCAAAGCGCGCCGTCGGCGATGATCCGGTCCGCGGGCTGGCCCTGTACCGGGCCAACATCCTGGCTTCGGAGAGCTGGCCTGCGCGGGCGCCGGTGACCCTTCCCGTTCAGGTGGTGGTGCCGCTCAAGGATCCGTTTCTCTCGCCGGACCTCGTGGAGGGGCTGGAGTTGTGGGTGGACGACCTCACCGTGATCCGGGTCAACAGCGGCCACTGGTGGCCGGCCACCAGGCCGCTGGAGTGCGCGGAGCTGCTGCGGGAAGCGACCCATCGGAAGCCCTGACATGGCCGCGGCCGTGCCGGGCCGCCGTGGCCGGGGACCGGACATCCACCAGCGCTGACGGCGCCGGAAAGAACGATCAGCGCCGCCGGCGTGCCCGCCACCCCAGAGCTGCCCGCGCCGCGGTCAGCGCGGCCTGCGGGCCGCGTGTTCGCGGGCCAGGACCGCATAGGAGTCGTCCGGCGCCCCGGAAGTGAAGCTGCCGTACTTGCGCTCGACGGCGGTCCGGATCAGGAAATCGGCCAGCACCGGGTTCTTGGGCAGGAGCGAGCCGTGCAGGTAGCTTGCCACGATGTTCCGGTAGCGGGCTCCTTCCTGGCCGGCGGTGCTGCTGTTGCCGCTGCCCTTGGCCGTTGCTCCCAGCGGCGCGACGCCGGGGCCCAGGGTGGTCTGGCCGCTGTGGTTCTCGTACCCCAGGATGGTGCCGAATTCGGGGGAGGCCACCGAGACGTTTCCGATCAGGCGCTGGTCGGTGCCGTGCGTCTCCACGTCCAGGACCCCGATGCCCGGGATGACCGCGCCCGTGCGGGTCTTGAAGAATTTTCCGAAAAGCTGGTACAGGCCGCAAATCACCAGCATGGGGGTGCCGTCTTCGGCCAGTTCCTTCAGCGTGGACTCCCGCGAGAGGAGGTCATCCTGGATGACCAGCTGCCCGCTGTCCTGCCCGCCACCGCCAACGATCAGATCCACGTCCGACGGGAAGTCGTCGCCCACGTTGTATTCCAGCAGCTCCGGCGTGTACCCGTGCCAGCGCAGGCGCTGGGCGAGGACCAGGGCGTTGCCCCAGTCGCCGTAGATGTTCATGTCGCGCGGGTACAGCTGCAGGATCCGGATCGTGCCCTTGCCGGCGGCGGGGGACTGGACCGGCGGCAGCTCATGCCCGGACGGCACTCGTTGTTCGGGGGTCATGAGACCACCTCCACTGTGGTGATTTTAGACAGCTCGCGGCGGATGGCCAGCATGGCGGTGTAGGTGCAGAAGATTCGTTTCGGCTTGTCCCTGGTGCCGCTGATGAAGGCGGCCAGCGCGGGGGCGATCTCGGTGTTCACGGCGCCGATGGCGACCTCGTCGTACTGCAGCCGGAGGGCCATGTCGTAGGCGCGGGAACCGGTCAGCTGGTCCACGCCGCCCTCCCGGAGGGTGTCGAATTCAACGTCCCACAGCCAGGACATGTCCCGGCCATCGGCGTAGTTGTCGTTGATGGCGATCATGGTGCCGTAGCCGGCCGCGGGGAAGGATTTCAGGCCCAGCCGGAAGCCGCTGGGGTTCTTGACGAGCACCAGTTCCAGCGGCAGGCCGTCCACCACGAGGCTTTCGCCGCGGCCGAAGGCCGGTGCCACCTCGGACAGTGCGGCGAGCAGGCCGGCATTGTCGGCAACGGCACCGTCCTTCACCGCAATGGCACGGGCCAGGGCCAGCGCAGCCGCCGCATTGAAGATGTTGTAGACGCCGCGGAGCCTCATTGCGGTGGTGACCGTGACGCCGTCGTATTCGAAGTCGGCCTCGTCCGGGCCGACCCGGCGCAGCACGACGTCGGCGTGCGGCTTTGCGGGGGCGGCGGCCAGGGCCGGACTGCTGGCCCGGAGGTCGTCGTCGTTGGGGAAGGTGCTCAGCAGTGAATCGTCCAGGCCGAAGTAGAGGACCTCGGGCCCGTCGAGGGTATCCGCGATGCGGGCGACCCGGGGGTCTTCCCTGTTCAGCACCACGGTGCCGGTGGTTTTGGAGGCAATGTGCTGCAGGAGCTGGGCGGTCTTGTCGATCTCGCCGAAGCGGTCCAGCTGGTCGCGGAGGACGTTCAGCAGCAGGCTGTAGCGCGGCGGAACCCGGTTGACGAAGTGCACGGCGT
>JAODMS010000120.1 GCA_025464925.1 Arthrobacter sp. | reverse complement strand
GAGTTCGGCAACACCCGGGTGCTGTGCACGGCTTCGCTGACGGCCGGGGTACCGCGCTGGCTCAAGGGGGAAGGCCGGGGCTGGGTGACGGCCGAATACGCCATGCTGCCCCGTGCCACCAACACCCGTTCAGACCGCGAGTCCGTCAAGGGCAGGATCGGCGGCCGGACCCACGAGATCTCCCGGCTGATCGGCCGTTCACTGCGCTCTATCATCGACACCAAGGCCCTGGGCGCGATCACCATCGTGCTCGACTGCGACGTCCTGCAGGCCGACGGCGGAACCCGCACCGCCGCCATCACCGGCGCCTACGTCGCACTGGCCGAGGCCATCCGCTTCGCCCGTGAGAACAAGATGCTTGCCCGCAACGCCCAGCCCCTGATCGACACCATCGCCGCCGTTTCCGTCGGCATCATCGACGGCATCCCGATGCTGGACCTTCCCTACGTCGAGGATGTCCGGGCCGAGACCGACATGAACGTCGTGGTCACCGGATCCGGAAAATTCGTTGAGGTCCAGGGCACCGCCGAGGGCGCCCCCTTCGACCGCGACGAGCTGAACAAGCTGCTGGACCTGGCGCTGCTGGGAACCGAGCAGCTCGCCGCCATCCAGCGCGACACGCTGGCGGAAGCCCCGTGAGCCAACCCGCCGCCGGAACCGACAACGGACTCCCTTCCCCGGTGCTGGTCCTCGCCACACACAACAAGGGCAAACTCCGGGAGCTCCGCGAACTGCTGCGGGACCAGGTGCCCGGGCTCGACGTCGACACGCAGGTGGTCGACGCGGGTGCCGTCGGCGCACCCGACGTCGCCGAGACCGGGGTGACGTTCGCCGAAAATTCCCTCCTGAAGGCGCGGGCCGTCGCGGCGGCGACCGGGCTGGTGGCGATTGCTGACGACTCCGGACTCGCCGTCGATGTGCTCGGCGGTGCCCCCGGGATCTTTTCGGCACGCTGGGCGGGCCGCCACGGCGACGACGCCGCGAACCTGCAGCTGCTGCTCGCCCAGCTGGCCGACGTGCCGGAGGAGTACCGGGGCGCCGCCTTCGTCTGCGCCGCGGCGCTGGCCGTGCCCGGCTCCGGCCCGGACGGGGGACGGGAAACGGTGGAGTACGGGCAGCTGGAGGGGACGCTCCTGCGCGAGCCGCGGGGTGAGGGCGGATTCGGCTACGACCCGGTGCTCCAGCCGGCCGGACTGGACCGCAGCTGTGCCGAGCTGAGCTCCGAGGAGAAGAACGCCATCAGCCACCGGGGCCAGGCCTTCCGGGCGTTGCTGCCGGCGATCGTGGAGGCGCTGGCGGGGAAGTAACCGCCCTGACCGCTGGACCCGGGTCCTTGGACACGCCTCAACACGGAAGGCGCCCCCCCAGGTGGGGGGCGCCTTCCGCCGTCTGCGCTGTGCCCGGCGAGCCGTCCGCCGGCGGCGCGTCAGGGGGTCTTGCGGTCTTCTTCGGGCTCGTGCTCCTCGATGAACTCCTCGATGATGTCCGTGCCGTACTTCTCCGACTGGCGCTTGGCGACAAAGCCGCGGGCAACCTCGATGAAGATCGGGATAACGGAGACCAGCACGATGGCGATGAAGATGATGTCCAGGTTCTCGCGGACCCACGGCACCCTATCGCCGAGCACGTAGCCCAGCAAGGTGACGCCGCCGCCCCAGAGGAGGGCACCGATGACGTTGTAGAGGAAGAACTTTTGCTTGCTCATCTGCGCGACGCCGACAATCACGGGAACGAACGTGCGGATGATCGGGACGAAACGGGCGAGGATGAGCGCCTTGCCGCCGTGCTTTTCAAAGAACGCGTGGGCCTTTTCCACGTTTTCCCGCTTGAACAGCCTGGAATTCGGTTTGTTGAAGATGGCAGGGCCAGCCTTGGACCCGATCAGGTAGCCGGTCTGGTTCCCGAGGATTGCGGCGACGATGATCAGCGCCGCAAGAGCCCAGATGTTGAACTTGATCGTGTCGGTGGCGACGAGCAGTCCTGCCGTGAACAGCATGGAATCACCCGGCAGGAAGAAGCCGATCAACAACCCGGTCTCCGCGAAAACGATCCCGCAGACCAGGAGCACAACCCACGGCGCGAGAGCCGGATCGGCCAGGAAAACCTGGGGGTTGAGCCAGTCAGGAAGGAAGGAGGCCATCTGCGGCCGCACCGGGCCGGCCCCTCCAAAGGTGGACACGGCAAGGTCACTCAAGGCATAAAGGTTCACCCGTCAAGGGTACTTGACGGCCGCCCGCGGCCGTTGCGGGCAGCGGCAGGCGATTCACGGTGCAAGGCGGGACCGGAATCCGGCGGTAAAGTTGAGCCGTGGGTTTGGACTTTACGGCGATCGACTTTGAGACCGCGAACGGCTTCCGCGGTTCACCGTGCGCTGTTGGCCTGAGCAAGGTCCGCGGCGGCGTCGTGGTCGAGGAAGCCTCCTGGCTGATGCGGCCGCCGGAAAAGCACGACCGTTTCGACCACCACAACGTCCGCATCCATGGAATCCGTCCGGACCAGGTCGCCGGGCTGCCCCGCTTCGGCGAGCTCTTCCCCGAGATCGGTGCCTTCATCGGCGATGATGTGCTCGCCGCCCACAACGCGGCCTTCGACCTCGGCGTGATCCGCTCCGGCCTGGAGGTATCAGGCCTGCCCGGGCCGGCCTATGACTATGTCTGCACGGTGATGCTGTCCCGCCGCTGCTACTCGCTCGTGTCCAACTCCCTGCCGTATGCGGCCGAAGAAGCCGGCGTCCCGCTGGTCAACCACCACGATGCAGCCGAGGATGCCAGGGCGTGCGCCGGCATCCTGATCGACATCGCCGCCCGCAACGGCGCCGGCAGCATCGCCGACCTTTATCTGTCCCTGGGCCTGGCGGTATCCCACCAGCCGGCCTTCGACCCGCTGCGCGACCCCCTGTCCAAGGCGACGCAATCTGCCCTCAATGTGCTCGCAGGGGGACCGGACAGCCTTGCCGCTTCCGCGGCCCGCGCGTTCCAGCCCGGCTGGCCCGAGGAAGGCGCCAATCCGGCGCCGAACGCCTCCGCCAAGCCGGACCACCCCTTGTATGGCCAGACGGTGGTGTTCACCGGCGAGCTGGCCATACCCCGGCCCGAGGCGAAGATCCGCTCCGCCGAGCTTGGCGCCTCGCCCGAGAGCCGGGTCACGGCCCGCACCACTGTCCTGGTGGTCGGGGACGGCTTTGTCGCGTCCGACCTGCGGTCCGGCCGGCTTACCGGCAAAGCCCGGCGCGTCCTGGAGCTGCACGAGCGCGGGCGGCGGATTGAAGTCCTGTCCGAAGGCGAATTCCTGCAGATGCTCGGAGGGCACGTGGCCCCGGCCCTGGCCTGATCGCGGTCATGCGGCGCCACACACATTTCCCCCCGGAAACGAATACTCCGGGCGCATCGCGGCCGCGCCGGTGGCGGTGCTGCTCAGGCGCCGGTCACAGCCGCCAGCTGCGACGCCATGCCCCGAATGACCTCCGGCGCCTCGAGCGCCCCAAGCCACCCGGCCGGCAGGCATTGCTCGCCGTAGAACGCACCCAGGATGTTGCCCGCAATCGATGCGGTGGAATCGCTGTCCCCGCTGTGGTTCACCGCCAGGGCGATCGCCGCCCGGAAGTGGGCCTCCGAATGGTCGGAGCCTGCCGCCGTCGTTCCCGGGAGGGTTGCCAGCACCGCGTAAAGCGCGACGGCGAGTGCCTCCTCAGCCACCCACCCCTCGCCGAGCTCGCGGACAAGGTCTTCCGGGCTCAGGTGCGCCCCGCCGCCCGGCTGTCCGGGCTGCCCTGCGGCGGCGCGGCCGGAAAGCCGCAATGCCGCCTCCATCCGTTCGATGAGGGCCGGATCGGGTGCCTCGCCTCGGGGCAGCTTCCCGCTCCGCAGGTGCTGCAGGGCGTATTCTGCGGCTTGGCGCAGGCCCTGCCCGGCGGTCAGGGCCTGGATGACCAGGCTGAAGGCACCGGCGCTTTGCCGTGCCGAGGGGTGGCCGTGAGTCAGGGAGGCGGCATCGGCACTCAGTTTGTAGACCGTGTCGGGCCCGATGTGGGGGACCAGGCCGAACGGTGCCGAGCGCATTACCGTGCCGCAGCCCTTGGAATCCGGGTTGACCGGCCGGTACACCGTACCCATCTCACCGGTGGCAAGTCCGCTCAGGCACGCGTTGCCGGGCGCGCGGCGGTGCTTGAGGACCTGCTGCCCGTCAATCCACCGGGCCGGCTGGACCGGGGCCGAGGCCGGGACGGCGACTTCCTGGGTGCCGAGCCAGCGCAGGTAGGCCAGCCACAGGCAGGCGTTGGTGTCCGCGCCCACCCCGGCATTGGCCCATTCCAGCGCTTCCAGCAGGCCGTCCACGGTGTAGAGCGTCAGCTGGGTGTCATCGGAGAAGTGGCTGCCGGCCTCGAGGGCCGAGAAGTCCTGCAGCCCCGCGGGCCCGAACCGGGCGCGGATCGTGGAGATGTCGTCGAATTCGACGGCGTACCCCAGCGAGTCGCCCAGGGCGCCGCCGAGCAGGCAGCCGTGGATGCGGGACTCGTGGGACGGTGCGGGCGAGGGCGCAGGGGACTGTGCAGGGGTGGTGCCGGGCTCGGTGCTCATGTCGTCAAATTTACCCCGGCCGCACACCGTCCGCCGCCGCCAGGGCCAGGCGGCAGTGCGGCCGCAGGGGCGGGCCCGGCCGTCAGCGTCGGCACCGCGGGGAGCACGGGCCGCTAAGCCCGGACCCAGCCAACGTCCAGACTCCGCTGGCACACTGCTCAAGGACCGTATTACAGGCCGCGGCACGCCGTGCGCCCGGACCGCGTTCCGGCTCCCGGCCCGGAGCCCGGGCAGCCGTAGACCCAAGCAAAGGAATTCCTGAACATGACCATGCCTGTTCCAGCCCACGAGACCGGTGGCGCCCAGCCGCCCGCCGTCCGCGACGATTCGCTCCGGCCCGGCCTGGTTGCCCGGCTGTCCGCCGAAGCGCTCGGGACATTGTTCGTCGTGGTCGCAGGCCTGGGCGTGCCGCTGTTCACCATCCCCCAGTCGAACCCGCTGTCCGCGTCGCTGGCCGCGGGTCTGGCGCTGACGACGGCCATGCTGGCGTTCGGCTACCTCTCCGGCGGCCACTTCAACCCCGTGGTCACCGTGGGCAACGCCATTGCCGGCCGGATCCGGCTGGTGGACGCCGCGGCCTACCTCGGGGCCCAGCTGGCGGGCGCGCTGCTCGGCGCCGTCACCCTTTTCGCCGTCCTGCGCACGGTCCCCAAGATCAGCGACACCCGGGCTGCCTTTGACACCGTCGCGGCGGGTTTCGGTGAGCGCTCCGTCATCCAGGCCCCCATGGCCGGCGTGCTGCTGGTGGAGTTCCTTGGGGCCGCCCTGCTGGTGGCCCTCTATCTGGGCGCCACATCGGGCCGCAACCCCGCCAAGGCGGCGGCCCCCTTCGCCGTCGGCCTGGCGACGGCCGTGCTGCTGCAGCTCGGCCAGGCGATCGGCAACGTGCCCTTCAACCCGGCCCGCGCCACTGCATCGGCCGTCTTCAGCAACGCGGACGCGCTCGGACAGCTGTGGCTCTTCTGGGTGGCACCCCTGGTCGGCGCCGCCGTCGCCGGACTTGTCTTCCGCGGCTTCGCCCAGACCACCGCCAAGGCCGCATCGCCTGCCGCTGCGTCGGCCGAACCGCAGCCCGACGTGGCGGACTCCGGGCTGGAGCGCGAGGAGGACGCCGGGCTGGCCGGCGACAAGGCCACCGGTTCCGCCAGGGCCGTCCCCGCTGAAGGTGCGCGCGGCTCCGATGAGGCCCGCGACTTCTTTGATAAGCGCGGAGAGTAGCCCCTGACCCGGCGGCAGCGCCGTGGCGCCCCCTGGCGCAATTGTGTCCGGGCCAGCCGATACCGTAGGAGCATGCGTTTATTGCACACTTCGGACTGGCATCTGGGCCGGTCGTTCCACGGCGTCGGGATGCTGGATGCCCAGCGGGCATTCATAGACCAGCTCGTCACCTTCGTGCGGGACGAGGCGGTCGATGTCGTCCTCATCGCCGGCGATGTCTATGACCGCGCTTTGCCTTCAGTCGACGTCGTCGGCCTGCTCGACGACGCCCTGGTACGCCTCAGCGGCGCCGGCGCACGGGTGGTACTGACCAGCGGCAACCACGATTCGGCCATCCGCCTGGGGTTCGCTTCACGGCTGCTGGAACGCGGGGGAGTGCATCTGCGCACGCGGCTGGGCGAGCTGGACAAACCGGTGCTGGTTCCGCTCGCCCCCGCGGCCGACGCCGACTCCGGCGCAGTGCTGGCCATTTACGGCATTCCCTGGCTGGAGCCGCGGCTGGTGGCCGAGGAACTGGGTGTCGAGACCGCCAGCCACTTCGAGGTCACCCGCGCGGCAACGGAACGGATCCGGGCCGACCTGCAGATCCGGGCCGAGACCCGGACCGTCCACTCTGTGGTCCTGGCACACACCTTCGCGAGCGGAGGGATCAGCTCGGACAGCGAGCGGGACCTGAGCATCGGCGGTGTGGGCGCCGTACCGCTGGATCTTTTCGACGGCTTCAGCTACACGGCGCTGGGCCACCTGCACGGCCGGCAGGAGCTGTCTCCCTCCGTGCGCTACTCCGGTTCGCCGCTCGCTTATTCGTTCTCCGAGGCGAAGCATCAGAAGGGCAGCTGGCTGGTGGACGTGGACGCGACGGGCATCGGCGGAATCCGCGAGGTGCTCTGGGATGCGCCGCGGACCCTTGCCGTGCTGCGGGGAAAGCTGGATGAGCTGCTCGCGTCGGAGGAATTCGGGTGGGCCGAGGCCGCCTACTGCCAGGTCACACTGACGGACGCCCAGCGTCCCGCCCAGGCAATGGAGAGGCTGCGTGCCCGCTTTCCCGACACCCTGGTTCTCGGGTTCGACCCCGAAGGCGCCGGTGCCGCCGCCAAGATCAGCTACAGCAGCAGGCTCGCAGAAGCCGGGGGCGACCTGTCCGTCTGCTGCGGATTCCTGGAACACGTCCGCGGCAGGAGCGCGAGCGATGCCGAGGAAGCCGTCCTCGCCGAAGCCCTGGACGCCGTACGCCTGGAAGGGACATCCCTGTGAGGATCCATCGTCTCGAGATCTCCGCCTTCGGCCCGTTCGCTGGCACCGAGCGCATTGATTTTGACCGCCTCAGTGCGCACGGCCTGTTCCTGCTGAACGGGCCGACCGGTGCCGGCAAGACCAGTGTCCTGGACGCCATTTGCTTCGCGCTCTACGGCTCGGTGCCCGGCGTCCGGAAGGACGGCAAGCGGCTGCGCAGCGACCACGCCGGGGCCGGGGTTGAACCACGTGTCACCTGCGAGTTTTCCGCCCGTGGCCGGCACTTTGAAGTGTCCCGGTCTCCTGCGTGGGACAAGCCCAGTGCCAGGGGCAAGAACGGCTTCACCGTCCAGCAGGCCAACACGCTGCTGCGGGAACGTATCGACGGTGCCTGGCTGGAGAAGTCCGGCCGGAATGACGAGGCCGGGGCCGAGATCGCGGACATTCTGGGGATGAAGCTGGAACAGTTCACCAGGGTGGTCATGTTGCCGCAGGGCGACTTCGCCGCCTTCCTCCGCTCCAAGCCGACCGACCGCCTCGAACTGCTGCAGAGCCTGTTCGGCACTAAACGCTTTGAGGGCGTGGAACAGGAACTTGCACGGAAGGCGAAGGCCGCCGACGCCGAGGTCGCCAGCCTCAACAGCCAGCTCGAACTGCTTCTCGCCCAGGGCGAGGCGGAAACCGCGGCCCTGGAGCTCGACACCGCGGAGGCGCCGGATCGTGCCGATGCTGGCTCGTTCCTGGCCTGGCTCAAGGCCGGCGCCGCCTCCGCCGCGGGGGAGCGCCGCGCCGCCGCGGCCGAAGCCGAGCGGCTGCGGGCAGAACACGCGGCGGAACTGGACGCCGCCACGGCCAGGGCGGCCCGTCAAAGCAAGCTTGCCGCTGCGGAGCAGCGCCGGACCGAGGCCGAGGCCGCTGCGCCCGAGCTGGATGCCAAGATCGAGAAGCTGGGCCTGCACCGCAAGGCAGAGGTGCTCGGTGGCCAGCTGCAAGCCGTGGAAAGCGCCGCAGCGGTCGAGGAACTGGCAGCTGCGGCCATGACCGGCGCGGCGGAAGAGCTGCGCAGCGCGGCCATTACAGACCCCGAGCTCACCGGCGTTGAACTGACGGCACAACTGGCGGGAACTACACCCCCTGGCAGTTCCGCGCCGGACAGCCCGCTTTCCACCGGTTCCCCCGTCGACATTGAAGACCTTCGTGCGGCCCTGGGCCGCCTGCGATCGCTGCGTGCGGTGTTGCAGGAACGGCTCCCGGATGAGGCCAGGCTTGCGGGAATGATGACCCGCACTACCCGGTTGCGCACGACCCTGGAGCAGCTGGAAGAGGGCCGGCGCTCGGGCGCGGCAGCCCTGGAGGCCTTGCGCGCAGAATCCGCTGCGCTGCTTGCCGGGCTGCGACCCCTCGAAGCACTCGCTGCAGAGTTGCAGCTGCGCACCAAGGAGGCGGCTTCCGCCGAGGAGCTCGTGGTCATGGTCGGCCGCTATGTCGGGGCCGAAGCGGCGTGCGGCGGCATCACCGAACGGCACAGCACTGCCCGGGAAGAGTACCAAAACCGGCGCCAGCGCTGGCTTGATCTTCGCGAAGAGCGGCTCGCCAACGCCGCCGCGGAGCTGTCATCCCAGCTGCTGTCCGGAGTCGCCTGTCCGGTGTGCGGAAGCCCGGACCATCCGGCGCCCGCTCCGGCCGCTGCTTCAGCGCTGGCCGTAGCCGAGGCGGAGAAGAGCGCACAGGCAGCGTGCGAAGCCGCCGAGACGGACTTGGCCTTGCTCGAACGCGAACTCGCCGAGGCCCAGCAGGAGGTCGCGGTGCTGGTGGCGCAGGGCGGCAACGCGGCACCTGAGGAGGCCCGGGCAGACGCGGCCTTGGCCAAGAAACGTGTGGCCGAAGCCGACGGCGCAGCGCAGGAGCTCGCAGCCAGCCGGGTCCGGCAGTCCGAGCTGGAGGAAGAGATCTCCCTCGCCGAACTGGAACACACCGCCGCCGCCGCCAGCATCGCGCAGACGGAATCCACGCTCGTTGAAGTCCAGGAACAGGCGCGTGCCCTCGAAGCGGCGCTCGCAGCGCTGCGGGCCGGCCATCCCGCCCTGAGCGCGCGCATTGCCGCCCTGGACGGGACGATGGCAATTCTGGAACGGGCCGACGCCGCCCGGAACCGGCTCGATCAGGCGGCGGCGCGCACAGCGGACGCCCGGCAGCAGCTGGAGCTGGCACTTCCCGCGTCCGGCTTCGAGTCCGCGGACGCCGCACGGGCCGTGCAGCTGCCCGCCCTGGAGGCCGCCGGGCTGGAAGCCGCCATCCGGGCCGGACAGGACGAAGCCGCACGAATCGAGGAACTGTTCGCCGGTGAAGAGCTCGCCTTGGCCGCCCGGGAACTGGAGTCGGCGGCCCCTCTCCGGGAAGACGTCCTCGAACAGCTCCGCGCTGACGCCGAAGCCTCAGAACGCGCGGCCAGGGAGGCCATTCTCGCCTCCGGCCTGGCGGAGAAATCCGTCCGCACCCTCGGCCGGATCGCGGCCGACTACGCGGAACGTGCTGCCGCCGGCCGGGAGCCGCGGGAACGGGCTGCGCTGCTGGGCGCCCTCGCCGACGCCGCCCGCGGCGCCGGGGACAACAACTACAAGATGAGCCTGAACAGCTATGTCCTGGCGGCCAGGCTTGAACAGGTGGCGGTCGCCGCGTCGGAACGGCTGATCGGTATGAGCGACGGCCGCTACACACTCCAGCACACCGATGCCAGGGCTGCCCGGGGGGCGAAGTCCGGGCTGGGCCTGGAGGTGGTGGACCAGTGGACGGGCCAGCACCGCGACACTGCAACGCTGTCCGGCGGCGAGTCGTTCATGGCCTCGCTCTCCCTGGCCCTTGGCCTGGCGGACGTGGTGCAGCAGGAAGCCGGCGGAGTGGACATCGAGACCCTCTTCGTGGACGAGGGCTTCGGCAGCCTAGACGAGCAGGCTTTGGAACAGGTCATGGATGCCCTCGAAGGACTCCGGGACGGCGGCCGGGTGGTCGGGCTGGTGAGCCATGTAGCAGAAATGAAACAGCGCATCGGCACCCAACTCCAGGTGGCCAAGGGACGCGACGGCTCCACCCTGCACATCTCCGACGACGCCCGGGTCTGACCGCCAGGTCCTTCGGAGGCGGCCGGGGCCGGTACGCCGTTTCCGCCGGCTCCGTCGGCTACGATTGGACAGTTACCGGGTCGCGCGCATCGGGAGGAGGGACGATGCGCACCATTGAACGAACCCGGAAACCATGCACCCTTCACCGTCTAGCCAAGCGCCTGCTTCCGAGGCGCACCCATCTCCAACGACCGGCCCCCGGGCCGCTTCCCGGGCCGTAACCGACCGGAATGCATCCCCGGGTTCGTCGCCGTCCAGGCGCACGGGCGGCCGCTTTGCCCGGCTCCCGCTGCTTGCCGGCCGGAGTTTCATCCCGCTGGGACTCTTCGCCCGCCTCCCCCTGGCCATGCTCACGGTCGGTGCACTGACGCTGGTCACCGCCGTCACCGGCTCCTACGCCGTCGGGGGAGCCGCAGCCGGCGCCGTGGGTATCGGATCCGCCCTGGGAGCGCCCGTCCTGGGTGCGTTGGCGGACCGGCTGGGCCAGCGCCCGGTCCTGTTGTTCGCCGCAGCGTCCAACGCGCTCGCCGTCGTGGCCTTGATCCTTGCCGCCTACCTGATTCCCGGCGGGCAGGACCTGGCCACCGCGATCCCCGTCCTTGCCGCCGCTTTCGGGGCTGGCGCGAGCTGCCCCCAGGTCGGCCCGCTGGCCCGGGTCCGCTGGATGGCGCTGACCTCCCGGGGAGACCGCGACGCCAACACGGCGGACCTGGATGCCGCCCTGTCCTACGAAAGCACAGCCGACGAACTGACCTTCGTGCTCGGCCCGGCGCTGGTGGGAATTCTCGCCAGCTTGATCGCACCCTGGCTGCCGCTGGCCCTGGCTGCCGCTCTCACCCTCACCCTCGTGCCCGCCTTTGCCGTCCACCCCTCCCACCACGCGGTGGTCCGCGCCCCGGCACGGGCCGCGGCAGGCTCGGCCCGGGAAACGGACGGCCGCGACGCCTTGACAGCGCGCCAGCGCTTCAGGACCTTCGCCGCAGTGGCCCTGCCGGTGCTGGCCATGGTGTGCATGGGCACCTTCTTCGGATCCACGCAGACATCTTTGAGTTCCTTTTCCGCAGGCTTTGCCACCTCGGAGCTGGCGGGCCTCCTGTATGCGGTGATGGGCCTGAGCTCCGCCGCGACCGCCCTCTCGGTCGCCTACTGGCCCCAGCGGTTCACGGTGATCGCCCGCTGGATGTTCTGCGCCGCGCTGATGGCAGGCCTCGCGGTCCTGCTGCTGCTGCCCTCGACGGCGCTGCCGATGATCCTGGTGCTCCTGGTCCTGGGCCTCCCGGTCGGCCCGCTCATGGTCACTGTTTTCGCCATCGGCGGCCTCGTCGCCCCCGCCGGGAAGCTCGGCACGGTCATGACGGCGCTGGCCAGCGGCATCGTCGCCGGCACCGCACTGGGATCCTCGATCGCGGGGCAGCTGGCGCAGAACCACGGCTACTCCGCGGCCTTCCTCGTCCCCATCTGCGCCGCCGCGGCGCTGTTCCTGCTGGGTGCGGCGGCCGCCGCCGTCGGCCTGCAGGGGAAGCGGACGGACACGACGACGGCGGCGCTGCCGCCGAATTAGCCAGCAGCAGCTGCCGCTTCCAGCTCGGACAAGGACAGCCAGTACGAGCCAGCCGGGGGAAGCGGTGCCGATTCCCAGTGCCACCCCGCCGTTGAAGGCCCGCAGGCCGTCAGCCCAGCTGGCCCTCGATGCGGGCCGCGCTCGCCGCCAGGGCAGCCGCCACGTCCTCCGGATCCTGGGCGGCGCGGATGTAGACGACGGCGAGGGCCGCCGGCCGTCGGCCCGGCACCCGGATCGGCACAGCCAGCGAGGAGACCCCCACGATCACTTCGTCGTGGCTTGTTGCGAAGCCGCGGCGGCGGGCCTCGGCCGCTTCCGGGCGGTAGTCGATTCCGGGGGCCGCGGCCTTCCATTCCTGCTCCGACAACGCGGACTGGATGGCGATCCCGGGGGCCCCCGCATTGATCGGGTGCCGGGATCCGGGGTGCTGGACCACGGCGGCCCCCGTGTGCCGCGGGTCCACCGTGACCAGGGTGACGCAGTCCTCGTGGTCCCAGACGGCCACGAAGGCGCTCATCGTCAGGGCGTTAGCCAGCTGGGTCAGCTCCGGCAGGGCTGCCGTCTGCAGAGTGCGCGAGACACTGCGAGCCAGCACGGCGAGGCCGGGGCCGGGCTGGACGCGGCCGCCGTCGTCACGCACCAGCAGGGAATGGTCCTCCAGGGTGCGCAGGATGCGGTACGCCACGGAGCGGTGGACTCCCATCGCGTCGGCGAGTTCGGCGATGGTCAGCGGCTGCTGCGCCGCGGCGAGGATCTCCAGTGCCCGGATGCCGCGGGACAGCGTCTGGGACGGGGATGCCTGGGCGCCGGCTGCGTTCGGGGTCATGGTGTCCATCCTTGGAGGCGGAGTGCCGCGGTGCCGGGACGCCGGGAATGGGTCCTTGTGCTGCGGGTCACAGTACGATAGCGTTCTATATAGGAACTATGTGTTCGATTATAGAACATTCCGTTGAGGTAAGCACCTGTTCCGCTATCACCAACCGCAAGGAATCGATGATGATTGCCAAGCCTCGGGCCGAGTCCACACCGGGCCTTCCGGGCCGGACCTCCGCACCACGTGCCCATCATTTCCGCGGCAGCCTCGGGCGGTTCGCCACCGGCGTCGCCATCGTGACCTTTGACGGGGTCACCAAGCGCCACGGCATTACCGTCAACTCCTTCACGTCAGTTTCCATGGACCCGCCGCTGGTGCTGGTGAGCATCGCCCGCACCACCAAGGCGCATGACGAGCTGGCCGGCCGGCCGTTCACGGTGAACATCCTCGGCGCCGAACAACGTCAACTGGCAATGCACTTTGCCGGCCGTCCCGGCCCGGAACCTTTCTGGGTGGAAGGCGAAACGGCTCCGCGGCTCTCCAATGTGCTCGCGCATTTCGAATGCAAGCCCTGGGCGGCCTACGACGGCGGTGACCACACCCTCTACATCGGCGAGGTGGTCGATTTCAACTACCGCAACGGTGATGCCCTGGCCTTCGCCAACAGCACGTTCACCACCATTCCGGAAAGCCAGCTTGGCATGGAAGACCTGCTCTGAAGCCGCCGCCCCCGGGCGCGACAGCCTTTCACCGACTCAGCTCAAAGACGACTGGAGAAACCACAATGGGTATCCGTACCGGACAGCAGTACCTGGACAAGCTCAACTCAATGACGCCGCACGTGGTGATCGACGGGGAGGTGGTCAGCGAAAAGATTGCCGAGCATCCGGCGTTCCGCAACGTGGCGCGCTCCTACGCGAAGCTCTTCGACATGCAGCACGACCCCCGGTACCAGGAAGCGCTGACCTACCCCTCGCCGACCACCGGGGACCTGGTGAATGCCTCCTTCCTGGTACCCAGGACCGTTGCGGATCTCCAGCGCCGGCGCCGTGCCATCTCCACCTGGGCCGAGTCCTCCAACGGCTTCCTGGGCCGCTCCGGTGACTACATGAACTCCTCCCTCACCGCCCTCAGTACGGCTGAAAAGTGGTTTTCCCAGGCCGACCCCAAGTTCGCCGAGAACATCCGCAAGTACTACGAGTGGGCCCGCGAAAATGATGTCCTCGCCACGCACACCCTGATTCCGCCGCAGGTCAACCGCTCGGTGTCCGGCTCGGAACAGCTGGGCGGCCAGCTTTCGGCCCGGATCGTGGAGGAGCGTGAGGACGGCATCGTCATCCACGGCGCCCGGATGCTCGCCACCATTGCCCCGATCGCCGACGAGCTGCTGGTCTTTCCGTCCACGGTGCTCCGCGGAACCCCCGAGGATGCCCCGTACTCCTATGCCTTCGCCATCCCGAACGATGCACCGGGCCTGCGCTACCTCTGCCGCACCTCGCTGTACAACGGCGGCAGCACGCACGACGAGCCGCTCGCCTCGCGCTACGAGGAAATGGACGCCGTCGCGGTCTTCGACAACGTGTTTGTGCCCAACGACCGCATCTTCATGCTCGGCAACCCGCAGCTCTGCAACGGTTTCTATGCCGAGACCGGAGCCGGCGCGCTCATGACGCACCAGGTGGTCACCCGCACCATAGCCAAGAGCGAGTTCTTCCTGGGCCTGGCCTCCGAACTGGCCGACTCGATCGGCATCGACGGCTTCCAGCACATCCAGGAGGACATCGCGGAGCTGATCGTCGACGTCGAAATCGGCCGTGCGCTGGTCCGCGCCTCGGAGGCCGACGCCGCACTGAACGAGGCCGGCGTCATGCTGCCGAAGTGGTCAACCCTCAACGCGGCCCGCAACTGGTACCCGAAGATCGCCCAGCGCTTTCCGCAGATCATCCGGAAATTCTCCGCGTCCGGCCTGATGGCGCTTCCCGGCGAGGCGGACGTCAACAGCGAGGCCCGGGCGGACATCGAGCTGTACCTGCAGGGCAAGACCCTCACCGGACCCGAGCGGGTCCGGCTGTTCAAGCTGGCCTTCGACGCCTCGATTTCCGGATTCTCCGGCCGCCAGTCGCTGTACGAGTACTTTTTCTTCGGCGATCCGGTCCGCATGGCCGGGGCCCTGGTGGGGAGCTACGACCGCGAACCGGTCCGGGCCAGGGTGCGCGAACTGCTCAACCGTACGGACTGACCCGGCCGGCTCCGCCGTTCCAGGCCACAGCGTTTTCCGTAAGTTGTGCGCTGCATCACAGTTCTGTAGTAACATCCTGCATACCAACTGACCGTTCGATCGGTAAGTCGCCAGGCATCCACCGTGGGCCGCTTCCCGGCCCCCAGCAACGGAGTTTTAATGACCGCAACTTCCACCGTCGATTCTGAGGCGGGCCCCAGCAGCAAACATGAGGAACGCAAGGTCCTCGCCGGGACGCTGGTCGGAACCACCATCGAGTGGTACGACTTCTTCATCTTTGCCCAGCTCACAGCAACGTTGCTGTCACCCCTGTTCCTCGCTCCGCTGAATGACTCCAACCCGGGCCTGGCGCAGATCCTGTCCTTCGCCCTCATCGGCATCAGCTTCCTGTTCCGTCCCCTCGGCGCGATTGTTGCCGGCCATCTGGGTGACCGGCTCGGACGCAAGGCCATGCTGGTCTTCACGCTTGTCATGATGGGTGCCGCGACGGCCCTGATCGGCATGCTGCCGACGTACGGCCAGATCGGCGTCTGGGCACCGGTCCTGCTGATCACGCTCCGGATCATCCAGGGCTTCTCTGCCGGCGGCGAATGGGGCGGTGCGGCGCTGATGGCTGTCGAGCACGCCCCGAGGAACAAGCGCGGCCTGTTCGGCGCCTACCCGCAGATCGGCGTGCCGGTGGGCATGATCCTCGCCACCGGGCTGCTGTACTTCCTCAACACCGGCATGTCCAGGGAGGACTTTGCCGCCTGGGGCTGGCGGGTGCCGTTCCTGCTGTCGATCGTGTTGATCGTGGTGGGCTACCTGATCCGCCGCGCGGTGGCCGAGAGCCCCGTCTTCAAGGAGATGGCGGCCCGCAAGGCAGAAAGCAGGGCACCGCTCGGAGAGCTGATCCGGAACCACAAGAAGGCCGTGCTCTACTCGACCATGATCTTCATCGGCAACAACGCTGCCGGCTACCTGCTGATCGCTTTCTTCATCTCCTACGCCACGAAATCGCTCAAGATGCCCACCCCGCAGATCCTGCTGGCGACCACCCTGGCGTCCTTCGGCTGGCTGATCTTCACCCTGGTCGGTGGCTGGCTCTCGGACAAGATCGGCCGGGTCAAGACCTTCCTGATCGGCTACGGCATCGTCTTTGCCTGGATGATCCCCATGTTCGCACTGATCGACACCAAGAACATCTGGCTCTACGGCGTGGCGTTGTTCGTCCTGACTATCGGCCTGGGCCTGTCGTACGGCCCGATGTCGGCGATGTACGCGGAAATGTTCCCCGCGAACGTACGCTACTCCGGCATTTCGATCGGCTACGCCTTCGGTGCGATCCTTGGCGGCGCCTTCGCGGCGACGATCGCGGAATCGCTGCTCCAGGCCACGAAGTGGACCGGTTCCATCGGTATCTACATCATGATCCTGTGCGTCATCTCTGCCGTCGGCGTCCTGCTGGCCAAGGAGACCAAGGGCCGTCCGCTCGGCGTCAGCAGGCACTAAGCAGCTGACCACCAGCGCCGAACAGTGAGGGGCATGGACCAGCCGGTCCGTGCCCCTCGCTGGTGGATGAGCCGCCGGGTGCCGGATGCAAGCTGCCCGGTGCCGCTAGTCCGCCGCCCGGCCCGTCTGCTCCCCGAGCAGCCGCATGACGTCGGCGTCCTGTACCTGCTCGAAGGTCCGGTAATAGCTTCCGACGGCGCGGAACCGTCCCGGGAGATGGAGGCTGAAGACGCCGTCGGTGTGCTGTTCCAGCGAGTTCTGCGCGTGCAGCGAGGCAACCGGTACCGCCACGATGACGGCGGCGGCGCCGGCCCCCCGCACCGCCTCGACGGCGGCCCGCATGCTTGCTCCTGTGGCCAGGCCGTCGTCGGCCAGGATGGCCGTCTTGCCCTCGGCATCGTGCGTGAAGCCCGGATAGCCCGCCACCTGGCGCCGGAGCTCCGTGCGGGCGTCGCTTTCCACCTGCTCCAGCGCCGACGGTGCAATGCCCAGCTCGAGGAGCCGGGCCATGAACGGCCGGTTGAGGATGCGCACCACGCTGCCGCTGAACCAGGCAAGGGCGCCGAACGCTGTTTCCTCGTGGCTTGGGACCCCCAGTTTGCGGACCGGCAGTGCGCTGAAAGGCAGCTGAAGCTCTTCCGCGAGAGCAGCCGCCACCGGCACGCCGCCGCGGGTCAGGCCCCAGACCGCCGTGTCCGGCCGCCTGCTGAACTGGGGGAGGGCGGCTGCCAGCCGCCTGCCGGCCTCTTCGCGGTCTTTGAAGCGCATGCCCATGGGATCCTTTCCGGTGTCCGGTCACCGCCTGCCGGGGCCAGCCTGCGTCCGCTGCGGCTCAGACGCCCAGGAAGCTGATGGCCGCTTGCTTGAAGGCGCGGCTCGTGATGGCGTTGGTGTGGTTCCGGCCCGGCAGCACGAGCTGCTCGACCATGGCGCCGGCCTTGGCGCCCAGGGCAGCAAGTTCCGGCAGGGAACCGGCGCGGTCATCGTTCCCGCCGGCCACCAGCAGCATCGGCATGTGCGGCACGGCCTCGGCGGGGTCGAACGGCTCACTCTTGATTGCCTCCACGAGGGTAAGCAGCGCAAAGATGTTGTTGCTGGGAAGCAGCATTGCCATCTTCAGCAGCCCCGCGGTCGATCCGTCGCCGATGGGGGTGCCGTCGGCGAGGTACCGCTGGGCGGCGATGAGGTCGAACTCGGCCAGCGGGTCGGCGGTGTTCGGGCCGCCGAGGACCAGCCGGTGGACCAGCTCGTGCTGGGTTGCACCCAATTCCCAGGCGAGCCGGGACCCGAGGGAATAGCCGATCACGTCGAGCCCGCTGGCCGGGTCGCCGTCGCGCAGGGGCCGGGCTCCGGCGTCGACCGCCATCTGCAGCAGGTCCGCGCGGATCCGGCTGGGCGCATAGGAGTCTCTGTCCTCGGGGGCGCCGCTGCGGCCGTGGCCGGGCAGGTCCACGGTGACGACGCGGCGGCCGGCGTCCAGCAGGGCATTGACCCAGCCGGTGTCTTCCCAGTTGAGCTTGGAGGAGGCGGAGAAGCCGTGCAGCAGCAGCACGGGGCGTAACCCGGCGTCGGTCCGGGGCTCGTGCACCCCGACGTACAGCTGGGGATCGGTGCCCTCCACGGTGTGGAAATGCAGTTCGCCGGTGTGCCTGCCGTTCATGGTGTCAGTCCTCATCAAGTACGGCGCTCAGGCGGACCCGGCGCTTCGGTGCCACTTCGTTCGGAACCGTGCCCACGATGCCGGCGGTGTTGTCCGGCACCTCAAACACAATCAGGGGCTCGCCGACATTGATTGTGTCACCGGGACCGCCGTGGATACGCACCACTTTACCTGCCTGCGGGCTGGGCAATTCAACGGCTGACTTGGTGGTTTCGACCTCCACGAGGGGCTGGTTTCGTTCCACCTGTTCCCCTGGTGAAACCAGCCATTCCAGCACGGTGGCCTCGATCAGGCCTTCACCGAGGTCCGGCAGCGGGAAGGAAATTTCAGCCACGTCGGTACTCCAATACGCGCTGGATGCCAAAGAGGATCCGGTCGATGTTGGGGATGTATTCGTCTTCCAGATCCCCCGAGGGGTACGGGACGTCGAAGCCCGTGACGCGTTCGACCGGGGCTCGAAGGGTGTCGAAGCAGCGCTGGGTGATCAGCTGCGCCACTTCGGCGCCCAGCCCGGAGGTCAGCGGCGCTTCATGGACGACGACGGCGCGGCGGGTCTTCCGCACGGAGGCGGCCAGCGCATCGGCGTCGATCGGCTTGAGCCAGCGCAGGTCCAGAACCTCGACGTCGATCCCGTCCTCGGCGGCCAGCTCGGCCACCTGCAGGCAGCGGGCCACCATGGCGCCCCACGCGACGAGGGTGATGTGCCGTCCTTCGCGCATCACCCTGGCGCCGGTGACACCGGCACCGCCGGCCTCAAGGTCCACCTCGCCCTTCTGCCAGTAGCGCGACTTCGGCTCCAGGAAGATCACCGGATCCGGCCGGGTGGCGGCGTACTTGAGCAGATGGTAGGCCTCGTGCGGGTTCGACGGCGAGACCACCTTGAGCCCCGGTACGTGCGCGAAGAGTGCTTCAAGACTTTCCCCGTGGTGTTCGGGCGCGCGGATGCCGCCGAAGCTGGGAACGCGCAGGGTGATGGGCATCGGCATTTTCCCGCGGCTGCGGTAGTTCATCCGCGCGATCTGGCAGACGATCTGGTTGATGGCAGGGTAGGCAAAGCCGTCGAACTGGACCTCGGGGATGGGGTGGAAGCCTGCCATTGCCAGGCCCACGGACATCCCCAGGATGCCCGATTCCGCCAGGGGCGTGTCGAAGACCCGCTGCTCACCGTGCTTGGCCTGCAGGCCGTCGGTGATGCGGAAGACGCCGCCGAGCCGCCCGCAGTCCTCGCCGAAAACCAGGGTCCTGGGGTTTTCCGACAGGACCTCGTCGAGAGCCCGGTTCAGGGCCTGCTGCATCGACATCACGACGGTGTTGGTTGCGCTGCCGCCGCCGGCGGCGTTATTGGCGGCGGCGCACTCGCCTTCGAGAATGGAATTAGACATGTTCGGACTCCTCGCGCCAGCTGGCGGCCTGGGCCTGCAGGAGAGGGGTGGTTTCCTGGAAGACCAGGTCAAACATTTCAGTACCGGGGCGCGGGCCGAGGGCCTGGATGCCGGCGCGGGTTTCTTCCTCCTCGGCCTTGGCCGACGCCAGGGCCTCGGCGAAGAACGCCTCGTCCGCGATCCCGTCCGCCAGCAGGCGCTTCCGGAAGCGTTCGACCGGATCCTCGCCGGCACCGGCGCGTTCCTCCTCGAGGGAGCGGTAGCGGCCCGGATCATCGGAGGTGGAGTGGGGGCCGCGGCGGTACGTCATGGCCTCGATGACCACGGGCCCATTGCCGGACCTGGCGTGCAAAAAGGCCCGGCGGGCCGCGGCGACGACGGCGACGACGTCGTCGCCGTCGATCTTCAGCGCCGGGATGCCGTAGCCGGCGGCGCGCGCGGCGACAGAACCGCCGGCCACCTGGCGTTCTGCGGGGACCGAGATTGCCCAGCCGTTGTTCTGGATAAAGAACACCACGGGCGCCTTCAGCACGGCGGCAAAGTTCAGCGCCTCGTGGATGTCGCCCTGCGAGGAGGCGCCGTCCCCGAAGTATGTCAGGGCCACGCCGTCTTTCTGGTCGAGCGTCTGGCCGTGGGCCCAGCCGACGGCGTGCAGCACCGAGCCGGCCACCACCGCCTGGATCGGGGCAAGGCCGGACTCCACCGGATCGTAGAGCCCGCCGTGCCAGGTGGCCTTGTGGGTGGACATGTACGCCACCATGTCCACGCCCATGGTCCGGGCCACCCCCATCTCCCGGTAGGTGGGGAACACAAAGTCGCGCCTCGGGTCCACGGCGTAGCCGCTGCCCACCTGGGCCGCTTCCTGGCCCAGCTCGGGCGCATAGCCGGGGATCAGGCCCTGCCGCTGCCAGGCGACGGCCGAGGTGTCGAGGTGGCGGACGGCCACCATCAGCGAGTAGAGCTCGCGGAGCTGGGCCGGCGTAAGCGGCTCGGCGCCGTCGCCGGAATCCGCGGAAGGAAGTGTGTCCATGCCTGTGACCCTAGTCACCACGCCCCGGCTGGGCAATCAGCCCGGGAAACACTGACCAGACTGCACAATCGTGCCGGATAAAGCGGGCATCCGCTCTACAGTTTGTGCCAGTCTGGTCGGCGCTGTCTGCCCAGGCCTACTTCCTCAGGTCCGCCGAATTGCCGCGGGCGGCGCTCTGTCCTACCTGGCGCGAGCGGGTCAGCCGGGCGCCGATCCAGCATGCCGCTGCGATCCCGGCGACCAGGGCCAGAGTACTGAAGAGCTGCCGGCTGCTGTCCGGGTTACTGAAGCCGACGGCGAAGATCAGCGCCAGGAGCACCAGGCCGAAGATCGTCAGTCCCGGAAACCCCTTCATCCGCAGCGGAAGCACGGTGCCGTCACAGTCCGCGCGCCGCCGCAGGATCAGCTGGGACACCAATGCCGTGCCCCAGACCACCAGGCAGGTGGAGCCGACGAGCTGGAACAGGGCCGGCAGGATCTGTTCCGGGAAGAGCAATTCGAGCACGGCGGCGAGGAAGCCGAACGCCACGGAGACGCCGACCGCG
>JAODMS010000117.1 GCA_025464925.1 Arthrobacter sp. | reverse complement strand
GGGTGATCTCCGCGGGCAACCGGTACGGGCCCTCCCCTCGGTAGAACCCCAGCTGCTCGCCCTTGGGCGCGACCGCCGAGGGGCCGACCGTGGAGTCCACGAACCGGCTGCCCTGGGCCTGGGAGCCGGCGTGCATGAGCTGGGCGAAGATCTTCGCGCCGGCGGCGTGAACGGCCTCCACCACCGTGGCCCAGGAACGGGCCTGCTCCTCGGTGGCGAGACCGGGCTGGAACAGGTAGCCCTGGCTATGGGCGGTGTCCGGATAGATCCCCTCGGTGATCAGCAGCCCGAACCCGCCGCGCGCGAAGGCCTCGTAGTAGGAGACCATAGTCTCCGTAACCAGGCCGTCCTCCGTGGCGCTGATCCGCGTCATGGGAGCCAGGGCAATTCGGTTGTCCAGTTCAGTGGTACCGATTTGAATGGGTGACCAGAGCGGGGTGAAATCAGTCATGAAGATCTCCTGTGGAGCGAAAAGGGTGAATGGGAATGCAGCTTGCTGGTCAGGCGCAACTAGAAGTCGAGATGGTCGCAGCGGCTCGAAAATCTCAGGCATCCGGTACTCCTCACACTCGTGATTAGTACTATATCTTTCGTACTACTAGAGTTATCGTACAATAGATCGTGGAGTCAATCGAGCGACCGGGAGGTTGATCACAGGTGCGCACCCTCCCCCACCCCGACCGGGACGAGTTACAGCTGAATACCGTGCTGTCCGCGTTGGCGGACCCGGTGCGGCGACGGATCGTCAACCAGCTGGCCGATGGCCCTGACGACCAGGCCTGCATCGCCTTCGAGCTGCCTGTCAGCAAGTCCACCTCCACGCACCACTTCAGGGTCCTGCGCGAGGCCGGCGTGATCGAACAGCACTACCGGGGCACCGCGATCCTCAACACGCTGCGCGCAGCCGACCTGGACGCGCAATTCCCGGGACTGCTCCCAGCGGTCCTGCAAGCAACCCGCGACGAGACACCCTCTCCCACCGCACAGCGGTTCTGACCGGCCGCAGCCTCGCAGAACACCTTTACGGAGCCGTGGAGCGGATGATGAGCATCCCTTGATCGCCGGTCCCCCGCACGGCGCTTCGGTTGCAGCACCGTGACTCCACCCGTGCGGCCGTCCCGCAACCGGGGAGATGGGAAACAGTCCGGCGAGACAGCAGTGCCCTCCCGGGACTCCGCGGCCCCAGGTGTCTTGCCACCATGTATCGCAGCCTCCTGCCAGCGTTGCTGCCATGGGTATTGCTTGCAAGACACCTGCGGGGCCGGCATGGGAAACGCCGCTCACAGACCCCCAGCGCCTCGGCCGGACCCGGGTTTCGTTGCGGCAGCTGTGATCGCATTCCTGAGCGCCACCGCGCTGAGCCCGGATGCCGCCGGAGAGCTGGGGCCGACGTCCACCCAGCTGAACGTCATCGCCGACCTGAAGCTGGCCCAGGGCAGCCAACAGTATGAACTGGACCCCAGGATGTGGGCCGGACATACGTCACCTGTCAGAAGCGTCGTCATCTACAACTTTCCGGCCAGGGTCGCTTATGGAACGGCCAGCCTTACTGAAGTGCCTCGCCCGTAAACCTGAGCGGCGGCACTCTGCGGCTCGCCTGGGAGGGGTCCAGGTTCAGTTCCGGCGCAGCGGCCACGGACTCCACCCGCCGGTTACGTCCCGCAGCCGGGTCTCCGCCTCCTGGAGGCGAGCGGCGGCGACGGGGCCGGGTTCGCCTCGTCCGCTTTCGGAGCCGGAGCCGTCGAACGCGGTCAGTGCGTATTCGCTCCAGCCCTGGCTGCCCGCCGGGTAGCGTTCGCTGTATCCGCCGGCCGCGACCGTGAGCACCAGCAGTTCCAGCCGGTCCGCGGTTGTCTCAGCCGTCTCGTCACATCCATCGCAGCCGCACACCGGAAACGGGAAGTCATGCAGCACCCCGGCGTGCACCATTACTCCCGGATATCCGGTCAGCGCAAACGTCAAGGATGCCGCTCCGGAATCCCGCGGCGGGACCTTGACCGCCTGCAGCACGTCCCGGGCCTCCCTCAGCAGGTCCGCGGCGTGGGCCGGATCCTCCTGGACGTCGACGTCGTACACAGCCGCAAGGTGGTCGATCAGGGCACGGGCGACCTCGTGGAGCCCGGCAAAGCGCTCGGGGTGGCTCTCCACGCTGTAGGAATCGGGGTCGGGAGCGTCCGCGCCCCACTGCCGGCCATAGGGAATGGGCTCCCCGTCCCGGGAGTAGTAGGTCTCCGCCGGCAGCTCCGGCCGGACATAACGGGGCTGTCCGGACGCCGGGGACATTGGGTGGGGCCGCATCGGCGGGGGCGGGTCCGGCTCTTCCCGGGCCCAGTCCAAGAGCGTGGCCACAAGCCCACGGACGGCAGCGTTGTCCGCGCTGTGCAGAGCCTCGAGCAGGCGATCCGTCTCGAACCGCTTCTCCCGGTTGCCCACCGTGGAGGGGGCACCTTCGTAGGCGCTCCACTCGGCGTCGGGCCGCAATCCGGCGATGGTGTTCCCGACGAAAACGGCCGCCGCGGCACGGAGCGCGCCGTCGCTTGCAATCCGGGAGCCGAACCTCCGCAGGAACCAGATAAGCCGCTCAGGATCCGCCGCCAGTTCCCCGGCCTGCACTCCCTGCGCGGCGCAGAAGTCCACGAACGGGGCATAGCCTCTCAGGTGCCGGACAACTGCGGGGACCGACTCCGGTCGGCACAGCGCGCTGCCGCGCGACATCGGCTCCGGCAGACCAGTGGGCTGGCCGTCAAACACGTCCTCGGATGTCCCCATAGGTTTCTCCTATGTCAAGCGGCCGCGGGTATGCGAGTCGCGCTGCGTGCTTGATGGTCGGTTGTCAGGTGATTGAAGACTATGCGGGCGAGTCGTCGTTTCAGGCAGCGCAGGGCTTCGGGCTTGCTG
>JAODMS010000116.1 GCA_025464925.1 Arthrobacter sp. | reverse complement strand
CAGCAAGCCCGAAGCCCTGCGCTGCCTGAAACGACGACTCGCCCGCATAGTCTTCAATCACCTGACAACCGACCATCAAGCACGCAGCGCGACTCGCATACCCGCGGCCGCTTGACATAGGAGAAACGCATGGCGACACCCGAGTTCATCCTGAAGTTACGCGAAAAGATCGGCCACGAGAGTCTCTGGATTCCGGCGGTAAGAGGCGTCGTGTTCGACGGCGCGGGCCGGGTCCTGCTGGGCCAGCGGGCGGACAACGGCCGCTGGGGGCTTATCGCCGGAATCCTGGAGCCCGGCGAGGAACCGGCGGCCGGGTTGCGGCGCGAGATCCTGGAGGAGACCGGCGTCGTCGCTGTTACCGAACGGCTCGTGTCGGTGGACGCGGCGGGGCCGGTCACCTATCCCAACGGTGACGTCTGCGAGTACCTGACGCTCGTGTTCCGCTGCCGGCACCTCTCCGGCGAGGCGCGGGTGAACGACGAGGAATCCCTGGCCGTGGGCTGGTTCCGGCGGGAGGATGTCCCTGATCTCCTGCCCGGACACCGCGAGGCGATCGAACGGGCCATGGACCGTGACGGTCCCGCCCACTTCCGGAGCTGACCTGGCCGAACGGCCAGCCGGGCAGGGACGCCGCAACCCCCAATGATTGCGGCGTCCCGGCAGCAGCCCGTGGAGCGGCGTCCTGCGGAGCCGCCCGGCAGGGGCCGGTCAGCCGCGAAGGCGGGCCAGCCCGTCGTCATGCGCGGTGTCCGCGGCGGCACGGTCCGCGTGCCGTTCCGCCTCGAGCCGTTCGGCTTCCTCGCCGCCGACGGCCTCGCCCCGGGCCACCATGCCGGCGGTGTCTGACAGCGGAATCTGCTTCAGGGCCAGCGCCAGGATGAGGGCGACGCCCAGGAACGGCAGCAGGTACCAGAACACGGGAGCCAGAGAGTCGGCGTAAGCGTTGACCACCGCGTCCTTGAGCTGTTCGGGCAGCTGGCTGAGGGCCTGCGGGTCCAGCGTCCGGGTGGACTGCGAGGCCTGTTCGGCCGATGCCCCGGCGCCGGTAAACGCGGTGGTCAGCGACTCGGAGAGCCGGGTCGTGAAGATCGAGCCGAACACCGCGACACCCAGGGACGCGCCGACTTCCCGGAAGTAGTTGTTGGTGCTGGTTGCTGTGCCGATCTGGTCAGCCGGCACGGAGTTCTGCACCACCAGGACGATGACCTGCATGATCAGGCCCAGACCGGAGCCGAAGACGAGCAGCTGGACGCAGATGATCCAGATCGGGGTGGCAGCCGTGAGGGTGGTCAGCCAGAGCATGGCTGCCATGGTGAGGGATGCCCCCAGGATCGGGAACATCTTGTATTTTCCGGTTTTGGAGATGCGGATGCCGGAATAGATGGCGGTGCCCATCAGGCCCGCCATCATGGGCAGCATCAGCAGGCCGGACTCCGCGGCTGAGGTCCCGGAGGACATCTGCAGGAAGGTGGGGACGAAGGCGATGGCGGCGAACATGCCCAGGCCGAGGGTGAATCCGATTGCCGTGGAGTTCACGAAAATCCGGTTCTTGAACAGGCTCAGCGGAATGATGGGGTCCTCGGCCCGGCGCTCAACGAGCACAAAGCCGAACGCGGCCAGCACCATGCCGGCTCCAAATGCCCAGGTCAGCGGCGAATCCCAGCCTTCGTCCTTCTTGCCGCCGAAGTCGGTGAAGAAGATCAGGCACGTGGTGGCCGCCGACAGGAGCAGCACGCCGAGGATGTCGATGCGCTTTTCGGCCTTCTTGTTCGGCAGCGTGAGCGTGAACCAGGCGATGATGAACGCGGCGACGCCGATGGGGATGTTGATGTAGAAGGCCCATTCCCAGGTCAGGTGGTCCACGAAGAAGCCACCCAGGAGGGGGCCAGCGACGGCGGAGAGCCCGAAGATGGCACCCAGCGGGCCCATGTACTTGCCGCGGTCCTTGGCCGGCACGATGTCGGCGATGATGGCCTGCGAGAGGATCATCAGCCCGCCGCCACCCAGGCCCTGGAGGGCGCGGAAGATCACGAAACCCCAGAAATCGGTGGCGAAGGCACAGCCCACCGAGGCGAGGGTGAACAAAGCGATGGCGATGAGGAACAGGTTCCGCCGGCCCAGGATGTCACCGAATTTGCCGTAGATCGGCATCACGATGGTGGTGGCCAGCAGATAGGCGGTGGTGATCCAGGCCTGGTGTTCCACGCCGCCGAGCTTGCCGACGATCGTAGGCATGGCTGTGGACACGATGGTCTGGTCCAGGCTGGAGAGCAGCATGCCGGCGATGAGGGCGGAGAAAATGATCCAGATGCGTTTCTGGGTCAGCAGCAGCGGCTCGGCCGCCGGCTTGGTGCTCGCGGCGGTATTCATCGGGGTCCTTCTGGGGAGGGTGACAAGGAGAGGTCACAGGGCTGGGAGAAGAGCGTGCGGGCTGCTGCGATGTTCTCCAGCAGCAGCTCCTTGCGGGGACGGGTGTTGCCTTCAGAGAAATAGGCCATGCTGCTTTTGCGGGCGATGTTGGCCAGCAGGACCACCGCCATGCGGACAACCGGATGGTCGGGAGCGACGCCTTCGCGGGCAGCGAGCATCCGGGAAAAATCGGCCTCGCGTTCCTCCGAGGCGCCGATGATCTTCAGCATCAGCTGCGGTTCTTTCTGGACAACGCCGATCAGCTGGCGGGTTTCTTCCTCGGAAGAACTCAGCCGCTCGGACAGACGCAGCATCAGCGTGACCAGGTCCTGGAAAAGGTTCGAGGAAATCTCGCCATCCGGGGAACCTGCGCCGCCTCGGATGAAGTCGTCGAAAATCCCGGCCGGAAGTTCATCGTCGACGTGCCCGATGATCGCGTCTTCCTTGGAGGGGAAGTAGTTGAAGAAGGTCCGGCGGGAGATCCCGGCCCGCTCACAGACCTCCTCCACGGTATAGCCGTTGAGGCCGCGCTGGGCCGTCAGGTTGCGCGCGACGGCGGTGATGGCCGCCCGGGTCGCAGCGCGCTTGCGCTCGCGGAGTCCGCCCTCGATAGTTGCACTGTTACTCACATAGTGAATCTTTGCACTTTAATTTAATCAGTGCAAAATTATGCCTTGCGTCTTATTGTCGGCGCCCGGCCCTGGCCTTTTCTTGTCCAGCCTCTGCTGGAGTTCGTTGGCACGCGGCGCCAGCATGGCGGCAGACGGCGGCGGCCGGCGCCTTTCTCGCAAAAGGTGCCGGCCGCCGGACGTACTTGGTTGACGCGTTGCCTGCTAGGCCTTGTGCGGCGGGCGGGTCATGGACATGACGTCCAGGGCGGTGTCCATCTGCTCTTCAGTCAGCTCGCCGCGTTCGATGAAGCCCATGGCGACGACGGTTTCGCGGATGGTCAGGCCCTCGGCCACGGCCTTCTTGGCGATCTTGGCGGCATTCTCGTACCCGATGTACTTGTTCAGCGGAGTGACGATGGACGGCGAGGCCTCGGCGAGGAAGCGGGCGCGTTCGACGTTGGCGGTGATGCCGTCGATCATCTTGTCGGCCATCACGCGGCTGGTGTTCGCCAACAGCCGGACGGATTCGAGCAGGTTGGCGGCCATCACCGGGATGCCGACGTTCAGCTCGAAGGCCCCGTTGGTCCCGGACCAGGCGATTGCGGTGTCGTTGCCGATGACCTGGGCGCACACCATGATGGAGGCTTCACAGATGACCGGGTTGACCTTGCCGGGCATGATCGAGGAACCGGGCTGCAGATCGGGGATCGAGATTTCGCCGAGGCCGGTGTTGGGGCCCGAGCCCATCCAGCGCAGATCGTTGTTGATCTTCATGAAGGAGATGGCGATATTGCGCAGCTGGCTCGACGCTTCAATCAGGCCGTCCCGGTTGGCCTGGGCCTCGAAGTGGTCGCGGGCCTCGGTGAGCGGGAGGCCGGTATCGGCGGCCAGCAGTTCGATCACGCGCTCCGGGAAACCTGCCGGGGTGTTGATGCCAGTGCCGACGGCGGTGCCGCCGAGCGGAACTTCGGCGACACGGGGGAGGGAGGCGTTGATGCGCTCGATGCCGTAGCGCACCTGTGCGGCGTACCCGCCGAACTCCTGGCCCAGGGTCACTGGCGTGGCGTCCATCAGGTGGGTGCGTCCGGACTTGACGACGTCCTTGAACTCGACGGCCTTGCGCTCCAGGGAATCCGCCAGATACCCGAGGGCCGGGATCAGGTCGTTGATCAGCGCGGACGTGGCGGCGACGTGGACCGAGGTCGGGAAGACGTCATTGGAGGACTGGGAGGCGTTGACATGGTCGTTCGGGTGGACAACCTTGTCGCTGCCCGCGGCCTTGAGGGCCCGGGTGGCAAGCTCCGCGATGACCTCATTGGTGTTCATGTTCGAGGACGTGCCGGAGCCCGTCTGGAAGACATCGATGGGAAAGTCGCCGTCGTACTTTCCGGCAGCAACTTCATCGGCAGCCTCGGCAATTGCCTTGGCCAGCTCGCCATCGAGCACACCGAGTTCGGCGTTGGCCTGGGCGGCGGCTTTCTTGACGCGCGCGAGCGCCTCGATATGGGCGCGCTCCAGGGTCTTGCCGGAGATGGGGAAGTTTTCTACGGCACGCTGCGTCTGGGCGCGGTACAGGGCGTTCACGGGGACGCGGACTTCGCCCATCGTGTCATGTTCAATGCGGAATTCTTCAGTGGAAGTCATGGGGTTAGCTTAGGGCGAGTGGGCGGTTCATCGAAAACCGGAAACGGTGGACTGCGGACCTCCGCCCGCGCCTAGAGTTCGCCGATTCCGGAAACGAGGTCTGCCCTGCCTTCGGCCAGCCGGTAGGAGAGCCCAATCACCGCTGCCCGGCCGCTGTCGATTGCGGCGGAAATCACACGGGAACTGTCCACGAGGCGCTGTGACGTCTGCTTGACGTGCTCCACCACCATGTCATTGACGTCTTCCTGGTTGTTGCGCAGCGAGGTCAGCACCGAGGGCGTGATGCGTTCCACGAGGTCGCGCATGAACCCGACGGGCATATGCCCGGTTTCGACGGCCGACTTGGTGACGCTCACCGCGCCACAGCTGTCATGTCCCAGCACCACGATCAGCGGCACGGCCAGCTCGCTGATGGAGTATTCCAGCGAGCCCAGGACGGCATCGTCGATGACCTGGCCGGCGGTGCGGACCACGAAGGCGTCGCCCAGGCCCAGGTCGAAGATGATCTCGGCGGCGAGGCGGGAATCGGAGCAGCCGAAGATCACGGCGAACGGGTGCTGGTGCTCCACCAGGGAGGAACGGCGTGAGGCGTCCTGGTTCGGATGGGAGGATTCGCCGGAAACGAAACGCTCGTTGCCTTCGCGCAGCCGGCGCCAGGCAAGAGCGGGAGTCAGATAAGTAGCCACGGCTTCACTCTACGGTGAAGGTGTGGCGGAGGGTGAAACTGTTGCGTCCGGGGTAGCGTCGGGTTGGCTGTCCAGCGACTTCACGACGGCGGCCGCCAGCAGCGTGAACTCGTCCAGCTGCGCCGTCCCGGTCAGGATGACAGTGGTGCCGCGGTGGACGAGCACCATGCTCTTCTCGCCCTTGCCGGTGTCGCGGAGTTCCCATTCCCGTCCGCCGGCGTTCCGGGTTCCGGTCGCCCGGGCGTTGTTCGTCTGCTGCAGCAGCCAGGTGGGGTTCGACTGCCGGGTCTGCACCAGCCCGATGAAGGACTCCCTGGGAGTGATGTAGCCGACCTCCCAGGTGGCCACGCCGCTGCCCGTCCCGGATTCCCAACGGGCGTAATTCGTGCGGAAGGAGTCGCCGGGATCCGGTGCCACGGGGGTAAATCCCGCCACGCCTGCAGCGTACTGCGCCACGGCGCTGACATTGATGTCCGGCCGGTAGCCGTCGGTCTTCGGTGACGGGTTCATCAGGACGATGGGCAGGAAGGCGGCGATGCTCACGACCAGGGCAATGATCATGCCCATCACGGACGCGTTTGCCCGTTTCGCCGCTGCGGGGGCGAGAACGGGCTTGACCGGCGGCTGGCCCGCTGCGGCCGTCCTGTCCGGGGCGGCTGCGCCGGCGGGGGAACCTTGCGCGGCGGGGGACGTGTCCTGCATTTCACTCACCCCTCTATAGTCGCCCATGACGGTGCCGATCACACACTCGGCCCGGCCGGGCGGCCGCGGGACGAAGTGTTTCACGGCTTTGTCATCCAATGACCCGGAGATGCTGCCGCGACTATGATCAGTATCAGACGAATCACCGCGACGGATCCAGACCGGCCGTACGGGTTCAATGATCGCCACTCAAAGAAGAGGTTCACGTGACACAGACGCCGATGTCCCAGAAGTACTCCACGCTTTCCCCCTCGCTCGCCGTCGGGATCGACGAGCCTGACCGCAACCTTGCACTGGAACTGGTCCGCGTCACCGAAGCCGCCGCCATTGCCGGCGGGCACTGGGTTGGTTTCGGGGACAAGAACAAGGCCGACGGCGCCGCCGTGGACGCCATGCGCTCGTTCCTCCAGACCGTCCACTTCAACGGTGTCGTCGTCATCGGCGAGGGTGAAAAGGACGAGGCCCCGATGCTCTTCAACGGAGAACACGTCGGGGACGGCACCGGTCCCGAGTGCGATGTCGCCGTCGATCCCATCGACGGAACCCGGCTGACCGCCCTCGGCATCAACAACGCCCTGGCCGTCCTGGCGGTCGCCGAGCGCGGATCCATGTTCGACCCCTCCGCCGTGTTCTACATGGAGAAGCTCGTGACCGGCCCGGAGGCGGCCGACATGGTCGACCTGCGCCTGCCGGTCAAGCAGAACCTGCACCTCATCGCGAAGGCCAAGGGCGTCAAGGTCAACCAGGTTACGGTGATGGTGCTGGACCGGGACCGCCACCGTCCCCTCGTGGAGGAAATCCGCCAAGCCGGTGCCCGCACGAAGTTCATCATGGACGGCGACGTCGCCGGTGCCATCGCTGCCGCACGCTCCGGTACCGGGGTCGATGCGCTCATGGGTATCGGCGGAACGCCGGAAGGCATCGTCACGGCCTGCGCCATCAAGTCCCTGGGAGGCGTGATCCAGGGCCGGCTGTGGCCCACGAGCGATGAAGAGAAGCAGAAGGCGATTGACGCCGGGCACGATCTGGACCGGGTGCTCTCCACCAATGACCTGGTCTCCAGCGACAATTGCTACTTTGCCGCCACCGGCATCACGGACGGCGATCTCCTCAAGGGCGTTCGCTATTCCAAGGACAAGGTCCTCACGCAGTCCATCGTGATGCGGTCCAAGTCCGGTACCATCCGCTTCGTCGACGGCGAGCACCAGGCCAGCAAGTGGGAAGGCTACGCCCCCAAGAAGTAGCTTCCTGCCGATCCGCGTTCCCGCCGGCACTCCTAGCCCGGCGGGAACGCGAGCGGTGGAAGGTTAGCGGCGCAGTCCCCTGACCTTGTCCCTCACCTTGCGGGCCAGCCCGTAGGCTCCGTAACGCAGCTTGTTGACGGGCAGGTCCCAGGTTCCCGGATAGGCGACCCCGCGGCCGCCGAATGACTTCTTGAACGCCGTGAAACCGGCCCACTTGTGGTCCGGCTGGTCCTCGGGCGCCACGCCCCAGAGGTCCACGTACTTGAGGCCCTTCTGCTGGGCATCGGCGATCAAGGTGACCAGCAGGGGAATCCCGGCGCTCAGCTTCCGGTGCGTGTCATCCAGCGCGGCGTGGGCATAGGTCCGGGTATCCGCCGAATCGTAGGCCAAGGCTGCGGCGATGGGCGTGCCCTCGAGCTCCGCGAGAAAGAGCGTCGCGGCACCGGCAGGCATCAGCGAGCGGGCCACCTGGCTCAGATACTCATCGCTCTGGGGCTTGAAGCCGTTGCGCGCTGCCGTCATACGGAGGAATTCCAGGAGCACGGCCACCTCGGCCGGGTCCTGGCTGGAGCGGAACGTCACGCCCTTCTTGTGGATATTCCGGTAGAGATTGCGGTTGACCGGCTTCATGTCCGCCAGGACGTCCTTGAAGTCGCGATCCAGATCCACGATCCAGCTAAGCTCAGGCTGCTGGTTCACCGGTGCCGGCTGCAGGCCGCGGCCACGCAGCGCCGCGTCGGCGCCGGGTGCCGCGAGGCCGGCACTGACCGGCTCAATCCGGACAAACACCGCCCCGCACCCGCGGGCCAGTTCCGTCAGTGCTGCCAGCGCGGCGTCGAAGGCCCCGAGCGAGGAGGCCACGGGGCCGTAGGGGGCATAGAGCACTTTCCCGGCGGGGTTCGATTCCTCGACAGCCAGGAAGCTCCAGCCGGGTCCGGACTGCTCGTGGACGGTCCGGCCCAGCGCGCGTTGGAAGTCGGCCCAGTGCGGGCCCTGCAGGAAGTAGTCCACGGGTCAGGCCTTCAGTGCGGTGGTGACGGCAAAGGCCAGGGCAGTTTCGGTGGCGCCGGTGACGGCGTGCACGTTGACCGGAGCCTCTGCCGCGGGCAGGAAGGCGCTTGCGCCGCGGTCCAGCTGCAGGTCAGCTTTGGGGGAATCCAGGAGCACGGATCCGGAGACCACGATGATGACGGCGGCTCCGGCCTGGGCCAGCGGAACCGGCTGGGCGCCGGGCTCCAGTTCGACACGTTGCAGCTGGAATTCCTCGAATGGCGGACGGAAGACTTCCTGGCCCAGCATCGTGGTTTCGGAGTGGAGCATCGGCACGCCGACGGCCTCGAAGGCGATGGTCTTGAGCAGCTCCGGCACATCCACGAACTTGGGCGTCAGCCCGCCGCGGAGCACGTTGTCCGAGGACGCCATGACTTCGATGCCGAGGCCGCGCAGGTAGGCATGCACATTGCCGGCCGGCAGGTAGACGGCCTCGCCCGGGGCCAGGGAGATCCGGTTGAGCAGCAGAGAGATCAGCACCCCGGGGTCGCCCGGATACTGCTCGTTGAGATTGACCACGGTGGACAATTCCGCCTGGTGCGGCGCCATCGGGGCGCCGGAAATCAGGGCCGCGGCGACCATGGCGGTCGCTTGGGATACGTCCTCGCCGCCGGCAATGAGGCGCTCGAAGGCGGAGCGGAGCGCCGCGTGCTCGTCCGGCTGTGCCAGGTCCTCCAGCAGCCGGGGAATCAGCGGCGGAAGCTCGATCCCGGCCCGATCGAAGCAGGCAGCCAGATGCAGGAAGACTGCGCGGGACTGCGCGGCCGGCCGGAAACCGCACAGCGCCTCGAAGGGCGTCAGCGCGAAGATCATTTCCGGCTTGTGGTTGTCGTCCTTGTAGTTGCGCTCCGTCGCTGAACGATCAACGCCGGCTGCCTCTTCCCGGGCGAAACCCCTCCGGGCCTGTTCGAGGGTCGGGTGCACCTGCAGGGACAGGGGGCTGTCCGCTGCCAGCACCTTGAGCAGGAACGGCAGGCGCGGGCCGAAGTCGGCCACGCTGTCGCGGCCCAGGTAGTGCTCGGGGTCCCCGGCGATCAGCTCGTCGAGGAAGTGACGGCCGTCGTCATCCGCCCCCGCCGCGTGCGCACCGGCCGTTCGCCCGCGGGCCGGCGTCAGGGCCACGGACGGGGAGTCCGGATGGGCTCCGATCCACAACTCGGCTTCGGGGCCGCCGGAGGCAGGCCTGCCCAGCAGCTCGGCAATGGCCGTTGTGGAACCCCAGGCATACGGCCGGAGGACATTCTGGAGTTCGTACACTGCCGTGGTCCCTATCTGGTTGATGGTTTCTGGTCTGGCACTCGAAGACTTTCGTCTAGAGCGGCGCGCACTGGCCGTTGGTTGCCACCAGGTCGCGGATCGACTGTTCGTCGCCGGCGCGCTTGAAGTCGTTGAGCATTTCCTCGGTGATCGGTTCCCCCTCGGGGGTGGTGGTCACGGGCGTGAAGTCCGACGACGACCGGGCGGGCCGGGTGCCCGGTACCGGCCCTGCGGCGGAGAGCGGCCCGACAGCCGTTCCGGGCTGCCGGACGGTGTCGTCGGCTGCCCCGGCCGAAGGTCCCGCCGCCAGGAGCCGGCGCACCCGCTGGTGGATCACGTCGAAGTCCGGGACCGTGGAGAACGACGCATCGAAGTCCGGCGGCCCGATGGTCAAACGGCTGATGTCCTGGCCCTTGGCCTTCATGGCCAGGTCCACGAAGCTGCCGAGCTGGCGTGAAGAGATGTTCGAGTCGATCACCTTGCTGCCGGCCTTGGCGATGTGCTCGAACTTGGACAGCAGGGTGGCAGGATCCAACTGCTGGAGCATTGCCTTCTGGACGCACTGCTGCCGCTGGATGCGGGCGTAATCGTCCACGAACTCACGGGAGCGGCCGTACCAGAGGGCCTGGTATCCATCCAGTTTCTGGTTTCCCGCCGGGATCCAGCCGAGGGGCATGCCGTGGATGCCGTTGACCTCATCGATCATGTTCCCGCTCATGGGAACCCAGCCGCCGGCCTTGATCCGGATGCCGCCCATGGCGTCGATGAGTTTGGAGAAGCCGTCCATGTCCACGAGCACATATGCCTGGACCTTGATGCCAAGGGTGCCGGATACTGCCTCCAGCGTCGCCTGCGCTCCCGGGTCATCCACGCCGGGATACAGGTCCTGGTGTTCGTTGGTGACTTCGGTATTGAGGGCGTTGATGAGGCACTCGTCGCCGCAGTCGTAGCCGTCGGGATAGACCTGGCGCATGGGGGAGTCTTCGCTGAACTGCGCGTTCTGGAGGTTGCGGGGCACCGAGATGATGGCGGTTTCGCCGGTCTTGGCATCGACGCTGATGACCGAGAGGCTGTCCGGACGGCGGCCGGTGCGGTCCGCCCCGGCGTCGCCGCCCAACATCAGGAAGTTGTACCGGCCGTCCGACGGCTCGATGGTGGGGCCGGCGGAGAAGATGCTGCCGATGGCGTCGCGGCTGACGTTGAGCAGGTAAGCCGCGTATCCGAACGGGCCGCTGCTGAGGACCATGGCCAGTACCAGGGCGGCGCCGACGGCGGGGCGTGTCCGCGGGGCGAGCAGCGGCGGCCGGATCAGGCGGAGGGTATTGAGAAACAGGGCGGCCCAGCCGACAGCCACGGCGGTGAGCCCGGCGACAAGCAGGAACGAGGCGATGGGATTGGTCACCAGGTTGATCGCCGTCGAACGGCCCGCCAGGAGGAGCACGATTCCCAGGAGGGCCAGGGCCCAGACCGTGAAGGTGGCCCGAAGCGCGATCCGTCCCAGCCGGCGGTTGCCCGCGACCGTCTGGGCGCTGCCCGGCACCAGCAGCGTCATCAGGATCAGGACGAACGACCGCTTGGCCAGGACGGGGGCAGAGGCGCCCGCGGGATAACGCACCGGGTCCGCCAGGGCCTGTTGGGACTGCGGCTGAGGCAGCCGGCTGTTCTGGCCGGCGGCCGTGTAACTGTTGGTCATGTGGTGATCCTTAACCGCTGCCCCGGGTGATGACGTTTCCAGCGGAGAACACTTCGCTTACCTTGTGCCGCAGGCTTGCGCCCTTGCGGGTGGCGACGTCATTGAGCTCTTGGGCAAAATCCAGCAGACCGGACCTCAGCCGTACTGCGAGGTCATCGTTTCCCGAGGCCAGGATGCGCACCGCCAGGAGGCCGGCATTGCGTGCGCCGCCGATGGAGACCGTCGCGACCGGCACGCCGGCGGGCATCTGCACGATGGACAGCAGGGAATCCATGCCGTCGAGGGTCTTCAGCGGCACCGGGACCCCGATCACTGGCAGCGGGGTAACGGCGGCGAGCATGCCGGGAAGGTGGGCGGCGCCGCCCGCGCCGGCGATGAGGACGCGGAGGCCGCGCTCGTGGGCGCTCTGTCCGTAACGGATCATCTCGAGGGGCATGCGGTGGGCCGACACGACGTCGGCCTCGAACGGGATGCCGAACTCTGCCAGCGCTTCGGCCGCGGCCTCCATCACCGGCCAGTCCGAGTCCGAGCCCATGACAAGGCCCACAACCGGAACAGCCGGCACGAGCCCGCCGTCCTGGGCCGCCGCGTCATTGGGTTTCCTGCTGGCGTTCATGGGGTCTCCTCGAAATTTCCCGGTGCGGTGGCGTCCTGGGCCTGTCCGTTCCGGATGATGTTGGCCACGGTGGCGGCCCGTCGCCGGACCGAGTCCACACCGGCAGCGGAGGCGCCGACCAGGTTGACATGGCCGATCTTCCGGCCGGGCCGAACGGACTTGCCGTAGCAGTGGACCTTTGCCGCGGGCTCGCTGGCGAGGGCTGCCGGGTAAGCGGAAAAGAGGTCCTGGTTGTCGCCGCCGAGGAAGTTCTTCATCACGACGACAGGACCGAGGAGGTCCGTGGCGCCGAGCGGCAGGTTCAGGATGGCGCGCAGGTGTTGCTCAAACTGGCTCGTGACAGAGCCGTCCTGCGTCCAGTGCCCTGTGTTGTGCGGGCGCATGGCGAGTTCGTTGATCAGGAAGCCGGCACCCACGCCGGGTGTTTCGAAGAGCTCGACAGCCATGACGCCGGTGACGCCAAGTTCGTTGGCAATCCTGATGGCGGCGTCTTCCGCCGCGGCCGCCACCTCCACGGGGATGTCCAGGGCAGGGGCGATGACCTCGTCGCAGACGCCGTCGACCTGGACGGTGTGCACCACCGGCCAGGCCCGTGATTCGCCGTCCGGGGTCCGCGCGACCATTGCCGAGAGCTCCCGGCTGAATTCCACCTTGGCTTCGGCGAGCAGGGGCGACATGGCGTCGAACCAGTCCGCTGACGCCGCGGCGTCCCCGGCGGAGGCAACAATCCGTACTCCCTTGCCGTCGTAGCCGCCGCGGGGCATCTTCAGGACCACCGGCCACCCGATGTCGTTCCCGAAGGCGGTCAGTTCCGCGACGTCCGCGACGGACGCCCAGCGGGGGTTGGGGAGCTCCAAGCCGTCGATGGCGGCACGCATTACCAGCTTGTCCTGCGCGTGGACGAGGGCGTCCGGCCCGGGGTGGACATTGACGCCGGCCTGGAGCAGGGAGCGGAGGTGGGCCGTGGGGACGTGCTCATGGTCGAAGGTCAGCACGTCAAGGCCGCGGGAGAACTCGAGCAGGTGCTCCAAATCCGTGTAGTCACCGACCGGGGCATGGGCCACGGCAGAGACGGCAGAGACGTCTTCAGACTCCGCGAGGACGCGGAGTTCGAAGCCGAGGGCGGTGGCGGCAGGGGCCATCATTCGGGCAAGCTGGCCGCCGCCAACAACACCGATTACTGGAAAAGTCACAAGCCCAAGCCTACCGAAACCTTCCGATTTCCCGGCTTTTGCACCTCCCTGCCTTGAAGCCGGCCGCTTTTGGATGGCTTTGGACAGCTTGTTTGCAGTTTCAGCAGGGCCCGCAGCTCTGTTCCGGCGAGCTCCCCGGAATCGGCGCTAAACTGGGTCCCTGGCCCAACGGCCGACAGTTCCAGCAGGCCACGGAGGATCATGACTACTACACTTACTGAGCGCGTGCGCGGTCTTGCATCGCTGTTTTGGCGCGAAGTTGCCAAGTTCGGTGCGGTAGGAGGCGTTGCGTTCGTCATCGACAACGGGCTCACGTACTACCTGATGCATGGTCCGATGACGGACAGCGAGGCCAAAGCCCGCTTCGTCGGGGCCAGCCTGGCCACGGTGTTTTCCTGGATTGCCAATCGCTTCTGGACCTTCCGGCACCGCCGCCAGGACAATGTGCTCCGCGAGTTCGCGATGTTCATCCTCATCAACGGCATCGGCATCGGCATCTCCACCGGTTTCACGGCCCTCGCTAAGTACAGCTTCGGTGTCACCGACAAGAACATGCTCTTCGCCGCCGGCATCGCCGGCATCCTCGTGGCAACTGTGGTGCGGTTCTTTGCCTACCGCTTCCTGGTCTTCAACAAGGAACTCGACGAAGAGCCGGAATTCTCCCACGACCACGAGATCATCGAACTGCACCCGCACACCCACTCCCAGGCCACGCCGGATGTCCGGGTCCGGGAACAGTTCGTGCAGGACTCCGACATGCCCGGCCCGCGCCACTAGCGCCGGGGCGCCGCCTCGAGGTCAGTGCCCGTGGATGCGTTCGTCGCCGAGCAGCTTCTGGGTCACCTTGACCTCGGGGTGCACCATCACCACCGATCCGTTTCCCTTCCACGCGCCCAGCGACTGGGCCAGGGCCGCTTCCAGGCCCTCCCCGGCCGGAACCAGCAGCCGCATGCCGTCGTCGTGTGCCGCGGCGAAACGTTCCAGCAGTTCACCGTGTGTGAGCGCTGTCCCCGCGGAGGTCAGCACGGCGCGCCCCGACGCCTCCGGGTCCCGGTGCGCCAGGAAAACGTCTCCGTGCGAGCGCACCTCGGCGGCGTAATCCACGACGCCGGAGGGCAGCTCACCCTGCCAGCGCATGGCCAGCGCGGGCAGCGCTACCGCCAGAACGGCGTCGAAGCCACCCTCGGCCGAGCCGGGCCCGGGAGCCGCGGTGGCCAGCAGTTCGGCCTCCGCGTCGTCGAAGACCACTTCCATGCCGAGCTGCCAGGCCGCCAGGGCAAGGATCACTGACTTCCAATGGGCCGGGAGGTCCAGCCGCAGCCGGGTCCCCGGCTCAGCGTCCAGCTCGTCCTGCAAAAGGTTGCTCGTTTTGGCCACCCAGTTGTCCAACACCCGGCCCGAGAGTTCAACGCGCTCGGAGTCGGGCCCGTACCAGGTGAGGCGGGGCGAGGTGGACTGGCCGGAACGCAGCTCTGTCATCAGTTCGATTGCCGGGATGCTCATTGGTTTATCTTGTCACGGCTTCTGCCGCTGTGATCTCCGTCATGGAGCCGCCCGGTTGCCTTCCGCGAGGGGAACCGCGCCGCACCAAAACTTCCGCGGAAAATCGAACAAAAATCCCCGTAAGCGCTCAGCGTCCGCGTTAATCCCCGGCTTCCCTCCACCGCGGCCAAAAATTCCCGGGCGTGGCGTGGCGCCATTTGCGTTCTCCGTTGTTTACTATCCCGGCCCTAGCTTGACTCCCGGATACTTACACGCGTGTAATTAGTGATCAAAAGCCACTGAGCATCAACCGGCACACAACCGAGTGTCCGGGTGCCAGGCAAAGGCTGCAAAATCAGGAGGGAAACGCCATGGGTCTAGCAGAGCGTATCCATGAAGATGCCGTCGTTGCCGGTCAGGCCACGACAAAGTATCGTTCGCGCGGAGTGCCGAGTGACTGGTATGTAGATCCGGCAGATCCGGACGCCGCGGATCTCTACAACGAACGCACCAGGGATGCACTGCAGGACCAGGCTACCGCCTTCCTCGCAGCGCACGAGCTTCTGGCCGGCAGCCCGGACCAGGACGAGGACCTCCTCGATCCGCCGATGGAACTGCAGCCGCTCCCGGCCGGTCCCAGCGTGCAGCCGGTCTGGATCGGTTTGCCGTCCCACCAGGATTTCGATGATGAAGGGGAACTGGGCTGGCAGACCGACGCACTTTGTGCGCAGACGGACCCGGAGGCATTCTTCCCTGAGAAGGGCGGCTCCACCCGAGACGCCAAAAAGGTCTGCGGAGCCTGCAACGTGCGTTCGCAATGCCTCGAATATGCCTTGTCGAACGACGAGCGCTTCGGAATCTGGGGAGGCCTTTCCGAGCGCGAGCGCCGTCGGCTGAGGAAGCGAGCGATCTAATTCTTCAGGAAGTACGAGTTACCGCCGTCGTGGTCTCCCACGACGGCGGTAACTTTCTCCCCAGGACCCTGGCGGCGCTGGCGGGTCAGACCCGGCCGGCAGATGCCTTCATCGGGGTCGACACCGGTTCCCGTGACCACTCCGCAGCCCTGCTCGACGAAGCGTTGGGCGAAGCAAACGTTCTCGTCCTCGAGCAGGCCAAGGGCGGCATGGGCGCCGCCGTCACAGCCGGCCTCAGCGCCCTGTCGCCCTGGCATCCGGAGGACACTGCCGAGGGCAGCCCGCCGAGCTCCGAATGGATCTGGCTCCTGCATGACGACGCCGCGCCGGCACCGGAGGCCCTTGCCGAACTCCTCCACGCCGTGGAGCGGGCACCGTCCGTCACCGTTGCCGGCTGCAAGCAACTGGACTGGCACGCCGAACGGCGGCTGATCGATGTCGGTCTTTCCACTAGCCGCTGGGCCGAGCGCCTGACGCTGATCGAGGCTGACGAGCTCGACCAGGGGCAGTACGATGCCCGCAGCGACACCTTCGCCGTCAACTCCGCCGGCATGCTGGTCCGCCGCGACGTCTGGGAGGATCTCCGCGGCTTCGATCCGGCACTTCCGGGCAGTGGCGACGACGTCGACTTCTGCTGGCGCAACCGCCTCGCCGGAAACCGGGTGGTGGTGGTCCCCAGCGCGAAGATGTTCCATGTCTCGCACCGCCCCCATGCGCTGGGGAACGCGACGGCGGCCCGCAGGGCCCAGGTCCATCTCCGGCTGAAGCATTCGCCCGGCTGGAAGGTCCCCCTGCACGCCGCCGGCGCACTCCTGGGGAGTATTTTCAAGCTTGTCGTGAGCATTGCGGTCAAGGACCCGGGACATGGATTCTCCCAGCTGCTCGCGACGTTCGCCGCGTTGGGACGCCCCGCAGCCGTGTTTCGTGGCCGGCGGAATGCCGCGCGCACCCGACGCATCCGGCGCTCCGTCATCAAAGGCCTGCAGACGCCGCGGCGTGAGGTCTGGGCCCATCGGCGCTCTCTTATGGAGGCGCTGGGCGCGGATGACTCCGGCGACGGGCCGTCCGTCCTCGACCCGCTGGCCGAGCAGCCCAGCGGCGACTCCGCCGACGACTTCGCCACCCTGGCCACCTCGGAACGGGGCTGGGTCGGAAACGGGGCACTGCTCGCCGTGCTGGTCACCGCGGTCGCCTCCCTGATCGGCCTGCTCGGCCTGTTCCGGGCCGAGGCAGTCTCGGGCGGCGCGCTGATCCCCGTCTCCGTCCGGCTGGCCGACATCTGGAACCATGCCTCCGGCTGGTGGATCAGCCTGGGTGCCGGGCTCCCCGGCCACGGCGACCCCTTCGGCTATATCCTCTGGGTACTCGGCATGCTCGGGGCCGGCGACGCCAACGGGGCGCTGGTCTGGCTGCTGGTCCTTGCCATGCCGCTGTCCGCGCTTGGCGCCTGGTTCGCCGCCGGTGCCCTGACGCAGCGCCGCCGGCTGCGCCTGGCGGCAGCCCTCGTCTGGGCCGGTGCGCCAGCCCTGCAGGTCGCCCTTAACCAGGGACGCGTGGGTGCACTGCTCGCCCACGTTCTGATGCCGGTGCTCGTGCTGGCGCTGCTGCGGGCCACCGGCAGTGCCCAAGGCCGCGGCAACTATGCCGTTCCGGCCCCCGGAGACCTGCGCTTTACGCTGACGCCACCAGCCAAGCCCGGAATCAACGGCACCCCTTCCTGGACCGCGGCCGCCGCCGCCGGCCTTGCGCTGGCAGTAGTCACCTCGGCAGCCCCCTCGCTCCTGGTGCCGTCCGTTCTCGTGGTCGCGCTGTGGGCCATGCTGCTGGGCCGCCGGGGCCGCACCGTCTGGTGGGCGCTGGTGCCCAGCCTTGCGCTCTTCCTGCCGTTCGTTTTCTCCGTCATCGACCGCCCCCGGGCCGCGCTGGCGGATCCGGGCAGGCCGCTGGGCTTTGATGGGGCGCCGCTCTGGCAACAGGCACTGGGGCAGCCGCTCCGTTTCGAGGCCGGCGGCGGTCTCACCGGGCTGAGCGCGTTCGGCGGTTCCGCGGTAAGTTCCCCGCTGCCCTGGGCGCTGCTGTTGGCGTTGCTGATCGGCCTGCCCGTCCTGCTGCTGGCTCTTGCCGCCCTCGTTCTGCCGGGCCGGTCGGTATCCGGACGGCCCTGCCGGCTCGCCCGCTGCCTGTGGGGAACCGCAGTCCTTCTGCTCGCCGGCGGCTGGCTGGCCGGGCGCGTCGCGACCGCTGCCAGCGCCGACGTCCTGGTCACCCCGTTCACCGGACCCTCCGTGTCCGCCGCCGCCTTTGTGCTGCTCGCCGCCGCCCTGATCGGTGCGGAAGCACTGTTGGACTCGGCCGATAAGGCCGCCGCGGCGTCGCCGGTCCGCAAGATCCTGATCCGCTCCACGGCGGTCACAGCCGTGGTCCTCCTGCTCACCGGCCCGCTGGCCGGCCTCACCGTCTGGGCGGCACAGAACCTGCTGCAACCTCCGGCTTCCGCGGCATCCCCGGCGTCGGCCGGGTCCGGCAACCCAGGTGGACTCGGCACGCCCCGGCTGGTCGGGCCCGCCAAGGCCCGCACCCTCCCGGTGACTGCCATCGACCGCGGCGAAGGACCCGAACAGGCAAAGACCCTGCTCATCTCCACCGGTGAGAACGGCACCTTCGACGCCTCTCTCATGAGGGGCGCCGGCACCACGCTGGATGCGCTGTCCACGGTCGCGGCCGCCCGCAACATCATGGGCGGGCCCGGAAATGAGACTGTCCGGAACGATGATGCAGTCGCCGGATCCGTCCGCAGCGTCGTCGCCACGATCGTCGCAGGACAGGGCGTGGATCCCCGGGAAGATCTCGAGCGCCTCGGAGTCGGCTTCGTGGTCTTGCGGGCATCGGACTCCGCAGCCCAGCTGACGGCCAGCAGAATGGACGCCGTTCCTGGACTTGTCGCCGTCGGAAAGACGGATGTCGGCTGGCTCTGGCGGATCAGCCCGCTCAACCAGCCGGTCATCCAAGCCGCCGACGTCGCGCACCGCGTGCGGATTGTCGACAGCGCCGGCGCTGCCATCGCGCTGCTCCCCTCGGAGGCCGTGTCGGCGGATACCGGAGTGCCGGCCGGGCCCGACGGCCGCCTGGTGGTCCTCGCCGAACGTGCCGATCCGGGCTGGAACGCTTGGCTCGACGGGCGGCGCCTGACCTCCACGACGTCGGGATGGGCGCAGGCGTTCACGCTGCCCGCCCAGGGCGGCCAGCTCAGCATCCGCTATGAGGTCCCGTGGGCCATCTGGGCAGGAATCGCCCAGGCGGTCGTGATCGGCCTGACCGTCCTGCTGGCCATCCCCATGCCTGCCCGCCGGCCGAACACCGGCCTGTCAAGGGACGAAGGCTCCCTGCGTAAGGAACACCAGCATGCATAAGGACGATAAGGGCATCGGAGTGCGCCCGGAGCCGCTTCCCACGCCGGCTCCGGCGGCGGGCAAAGCGGGCGTTCCGGTGCTGGCCCGCCTCAAGGGCCTTCCGGGCGGGAGGGCCGCAGGAGTCCTGTCCGCCCTCGTCCTTGTCGCCGCAGGCGGCGGCCTGTTGGCCGCGGCGTCGCTGGTGCCCCAGAGCCCAAGCAGCAGGCAACTCGAGGCGCCTTTGGCGGCTGTGCCCGCCGGCCGCAGCGTCGGCGTCTGCCCGGGCCCGCCCCGGCTGCTCCAAGGCAGCCCCATCGGTACCGATCCCCAGTTCAGCCCGGAGTCCGCGACCGCGAAAAGCACAATCAACGCCCTCGTGCTGAGTTCAAGTTCAGGGGTCGTCCCCGGCAGCCGGCTGGCCTCGCTGACGGGCAGCCCGCTGGTGGAGCTCGCCAAGTCCGCGGCAGCGTCCGCACCTCCCGCGGCTGCGCCCGTGCCTGCAGCCACGGCACCTGTGCAGCTGGCGGCAGTGGTGTCCCAGCGCGAGGTGGACGCCGTGAGCGTTCTCAGCGCCGATGCGCAAGCAGACCGGCAGGCCGCGGCCGGGGCCCTGATGAACTACGCCGCCGGTGACGGAGACCTCCGCGGCTCCGCTGCCGCCGTCGGCCAGCAGCCCGCCAACGATCTCTGGCTGGTCGGCGCGGATACTGCCCTCGGCCGGACGGCGGTCCTCAACCTCAGCAATGCCTCCAGCACTCCGGCCACGGTGAGCCTTGACCTCTTCGGCGCCGAGGGCCTGATCCAGGCTCCGGGAAGCCGCGGCCTCCTGGTGGCGCCGGGCACCACCCGCTCCGTCATCCTGGCGGGTCTGGCTCCGGAGCAGGAACGGCTGAGCGTTCGGGTGCGCAGCGCCGGCGGCCCGGTCTCTGCCGTCATCCAGCAAAGCGTGCTCCGCGGACTCACCCCCGGCGGCGTCGATTTCATTGCCCCGGGCACCGCGCCGGCCATCCGCCAGGTGATCTCCGGAGTGGACGTACAGGATCCGGCGGCCCTGGCGGGGCTGACCGCAAAGCCCGGCTTCGCCGACGCCGGCCCGGCCCTCCAGCTCACCGTTCCCGGCCCCGCCGATGCGGTGGTGCAAATCAAGCTATACGGACGGGACGGCCAGAAAACACTGCCCGGCGGCGGGGTGGTCACTGCGAAGGCAGGCGCGGTCACGGAAGTCCCGCTTGCCGGTGTGCCGGCCGGCCCGTACACCGTGGCTGCCAGCTCGGATGTCTCCTTCGCCGCCGCCGCGCGCGTCACCAGGGGGCTCGCGTCCGAAGACGCCTCCGACCTCGCATGGTCGCCGGCCTCGGCCAGGCTCGGAAGCCAGCATGTGGTTCCCGTGCCCCGCTCGGGGAACCGGTACCTGGTCTTCGGTGCGCCGGAGGGCCGGGCCAAAATCTCCTACGCACCGATTACCGCCGACGGAAAAATCCGGGCCGCGGCCGCCGCCGACATCGCCGGCGGGACCACCGCTTCCATCAACGTCCCCGCCGAAGTGGAGGGCTCACCCCTGGTGGGCTACCTGGTCTCCGCCGCCGGCGACCCGGCCTATGGCTCGGTGCTGCTGGAGCAGGACGGCACGCAGGACATTTCCGCCGTCGCGGTGGCTCCGGGAGCGGCAGGGCAGGAACAGGTCCGGGTCACGCTGGGGTACTGACCCGGGCACCGGCGGGGCCGCCGGCGGGCTAGTACCGCCGGCGGTAGACCGGGTCCAGGGATTCGGGAGGCACGCCGAGCATCTCCGCCGTGTGCTCCACCACCACGTCGTGCACCAGGTCCTGGAGTTCCTCCCGGCTGCCGCATGCCTGCTCGACCACCCGGCGGTACAGGGTGATGACGGGGCCTTCCTCGGCCGTCGCCGGTGTGTAGGCTCCCATCGGCGCGGCCATGTGGTCGGCGACGAGCGTCTCCAGACCTGGCGGGATCTCGTCTACGGCAAAGCGGACGCCATCCAGGGGCTTGCCCCAGATATCGTGCAGACGCTGCGCCGAGTCCAGGACCAGGTCATCGAAACGGTCGGAGCGGGTCCGGTAAACGGGCAGGGTGGGAAGCGTTAGCTCACCGCGCAGTCCCCGGCCGTGCCTGTTTCTGCGGCGCTGCCGGAAACTCTTCCCCGCGGCGGCGCCGTCCGTGCGCCCGGCGTCGGGGTCAGCCAAGCGGACCGTAAATCCCGGATCTTGGTGCGATGACTGCATATCAAGACTCTAAACCCGAAGGATGATTTATGCGATACGGCCCCGCCGCGAGCCGCCGTCGGACAGCAGACCGCGGATTTCCGGGCGATACGGTCCCGCCTTTGGAGAATCCGGACCCGTCCCGGCGGTCCGCAGCGGGCGTTTCAATGCGCGGTCCGGTGGGCCAAGGGGAGTAGTCTGTTCTGTCGTGGGTGCAATTCGTCTCTGTTCAAGGTCAGCCTGCCGCAATTCGGCGGTGGCCACTTTGACGTACGTCTATGCCGACTCCACCGCTGTGCTGGGGCCCCTGGCCACCTACGCCGAGCCGCACTGTTACGACTTGTGCGGACAACACGCCGGCTCCCTGACCGTGCCGCGGGGCTGGGAAGTCTTGCGGCTGGCGATGCCGGCGACCCCCGTCGGGCCCGGACCTGACGACCTGCTGGCGCTGGCCGACGCCGTCCGTGAGGCGGCAGCCCGCCCGGATACGGCGGAGCAGGCCAAGGGGCAACGCACCCTGCACCCGGCCCTGGAAGCTCCGGCAGCCGGCGAAGGCACCCGCCGGGGGCATCTGCGCATCCTGCCCGAACCTTCGTGAACCCCGAACTGGCGGTAGGCTGGGAACTGCAAAATCCGCAAGCCACCCGCGCCTGCTGCGGCGCCCACCAGGGAGCGTTCACCATGCCAAAGCTCAGTCCCGAACTGTTGTCTGTCCTGCGCTGCCCCCTTACCGGGTCGACCCTGGTGCAGGAAGGCGAAGAGCTCGTCACGGCCACGGCAGGCGAGTCCGGCGAAAAGCTGCGATACGCCATCGAAGACGGCATTCCCCTGCTGCTGCCGCCCGAACTGCTCCCGGCAGCCGCCTCGGCTCCCTCTGACCAGCACGACGGCGCGCCGCGGCACTGAGCCGGACAGGCCCGGTCGGCCCCGCTCCCCGAAACGGCCCATCATGGGAACGCCGGCACCGAACTACTTCTGGCCACCGATTCTCCAGCCCGCTAAAACAAAGGATTCACATGACTTTCGACTTCAAGATTGCGGACATCTCCCTGGCTGAGGCGGGCCGCCATCAGATCCGCCTCGCCGAGCATGAAATGCCCGGGCTCATGTCCCTGCGGAAGGAATTCGGCGCCAGCCAGCCGCTGAAAGGCGCCCGGATCGCCGGTTCCCTGCACATGACGGTCCAGACCGCCGTGCTGATTGAGACGCTCACCGCGCTGGGCGCGGAAGTCCGCTGGGCCTCCTGCAACATCTTCTCCACCCAGGATGAGGCCGCCGCTGCGGTCGTCGTCGGCACCGGAACCGTTGAAGATCCCCAGGGTGTTCCGGTGTTCGCCTGGAAGGGTGAGACGCTGGAGGAATACTGGTGGACGGCGCAGCAGATCCTCACCTGGCCCGGCGCGGACAGCAACCCGGACCTGGGCGCGAACATGATCCTGGACGATGGCGGCGACGCCACCATGCTGGTGCATAAGGGCGTCGAATTCGAAGCCCTCGGCGCCGTGCCGTCGGCCGGTGCCGACGAATCGGAAGAAGGCCGGATCTTCCTGGACGTGCTGCGCGCCTCGCTGCAGGAGGACCCGCAGAAGTGGACCCGCATCGGTTCCCGCCTGCTGGGCGTCACCGAGGAAACCACCACCGGCGTCCACCGCCTGTACCAGCTGGCCGAGCAGGGCAAGCTGCTGTTTCCGGCGATCAATGTCAACGACTCGGTCACCAAGAGCAAGTTCGACAACAAGTACGGCATCCGGCACTCGCTGCCGGACGGCATCAACCGTGCCACCGACGTGCTGATGGGCGGCAAGGTCGCCGTCGTCTGCGGGTACGGTGACGTCGGCAAGGGCGCCGCGGAAGCCTTCCGCGGCCAGGGCTCCCGGGTGATCGTGACCGAGATCGACCCCATCTGCGCGCTCCAGGCAGCCATGGACGGCTACCAGGTCGCGAAGCTGGAATCCGTCCTTCGCGAAGGCCACATCTTCATCACCACCACCGGCAACAAGGACGTCATAATGGCCGAGCACATGGCCGGCATGCGGGACAAGGCCATTGTGGGCAACATCGGCCACTTCGACAACGAGATCGACATGGCCGGGCTGGGCCGGATCCCCGGCATCAAGAAGGTCGAGATCAAGCCGCAGGTGCACGAGTGGATTTTCGAGGAAGGAACCGCGGACGAGCGGTCCATCATCGTCCTCTCCGAGGGCCGGCTGCTGAACCTCGGCAACGCCACCGGACACCCCTCCTTCGTGATGAGCAACTCCTTCGCCAATCAGACGATCGCGCAGATCGAACTGTTCACCAAGCGGGACCAGCCCGCGGGCGAGCGCGAGTACGACAAGCAGGTCTACGTGCTGCCGAAGATCCTCGACGAGAAGGTCGCCCGGCTGCACCTGGACGCCCTCGGCGTGGAGCTGACCGAGCTGTCCAAGGACCAGTCCGCCTACCTGGACGTGGACGTGGCCGGTCCGTTCAAGCCGCAGCACTACCGCTACTAGGAGCCGCTGCTAGGAGCCGCTGCTCTTCGGGGCTCCTGAACAACGTCTGTGGTGCAGCAGGCCTGCGCCGCGGGACGGTGCAGCGGGGTTCCGGGCCATGGCCCGGAGCCCTGCTTGTGACCTGATGGCGGCGGGGACAGCAGCCAGCGCCTCCGTTTCGCTTATGCTGGATAAGGGACTTCGTGAGCCCTGGCACTGACCAGTAGTATTCAGGGCCGTGCAAAAAAGGCCCCGAGCGAACTGTGCCCGGGACGCATGTATGGGACCGGTAGCAAACGCAGTGGGGGACACAGGACATGGCCAGAACTGAAGAGGGCGGGCGCCGCAGCGGGCAGACCGGACGCCGCAAGCGCAGCACCCGCAACATGGTGGCCGTCATCGCCATCTGTGCTGCCGTCGGAGCGGGCGGCACCGGCGTCGCCACCGCGCCCGGCTGGGCCGGCACCGACATGCCCTCGGAGTCGTCGGCGCCCATGCGCAACGTCTCCGGCCTGGCGGCTCCCGTCGTGAAGCTTGTCGAGCTTAACGTGACGCCGATCGACGGCGCCCAGGGCGTCAATCCCGCGGCTGCCCCCTCGGTCAAAGCCGTGCACGGCACAGTTCAGGACGTGGTGTTGAAGCCGGCCGCCGGCGGCGACCCCGTGGCGGGCACCACGAGTGCCGACGGCTCCGCCTGGACCGCGGAAGACCCGCTGGAATTCGATACCAGGTACACCTACAGCTACACCGTTGTGGACCAGGCGGGACGTTCGACGAAGAAGTCGCAGAACTTCGCCACCGTGGCGAAGGCCAATGAGGCCGACGCCGCCGTTTATCCCCGGAACGGCTCCACCGTCGGTGCGGGGCAGCCGATCGAGATTGTCTTCAGCGAACCGGTCCTCAACAAGGAAGCCGTGGAGAAGGCCGTTACCGTCACCGCCTCCTCCGGCCAGGCCGTCGCCTGGCACTGGTATTCGGACCGCCGCGTCCGGATCCGGCCCGAGGCTTTCTGGGGCGCCAACAGCCAGGTGACGGTCGAGCTGAAGCTCTTCGGCGCGGACCTCGGCAACAAGATGATCGGCAACGCCGACTCCACAGTCACTTTCACGGTGGGGCCGCAGCGCCTCGCCGTCGTGGACGACATCACAAAGACGATGAAGGTGTACTTCGACGGCCAGCTCGTCCGGACCGCGCCGGTCACGCTGGGCGACGCGGACTGGCTCTCGCCCACGGGCTATGCCGTCATCATGGAGCAGGAACGCACCTCGCAATTCAACGCCGGAAGCATCGGGCTCAAGCCGGGGGACAAGGGCTACTACGCGCCGCTGACGGTGGAGTACGCCAACCGGCTGACGACGTCCGGTGTGTATGTCCACCAGGCCCTCGAATCGGCGTGGAAAGCGGTCGGCAGGTCCAATGTCTCCCACGGCTGCGTCGGCCTGCTCCCGGCGGACGCCGCGTGGTTCTTCAACAACATGAAGACCGGCGATGTGGTCCAGACCCTCAACACCGGGGCTCCCGCGGTGGAGCCGCTCGAGGGATTCGGCGACTGGAACATCCCCTGGGCCCAGTACCCCAAGCGGTAATCGCGGCGCTATTCCGGGGTGGCACCTCGCCGACGCCGACCCCCTGAAGGTAGGCTCGGAAGCAGATACATTGCGTTGCCGGGCGCGGGCCAGGCGGCGGGAAACCTACGGAAGCGAAGCTGCAGTGTCTGACACTAGTCCCACCCCTCCTCATCGCCAGGATCCGCAGCCGGGTCCGGTCGATGACGCCGACGAACCCGCCTTTGACTGGATGAGGCCGGCTTCCGCGGGCCAGAGTGCCGCCGGCGGTGCCTCCGCGTTGCCGGCGGGGACCGCCTCAAGCGGGGCCGCAGCCGGCTCGACGTCGGTGACCCCGGCGCCGGAACCTGCGGGGCCCGAATCGCAGATCCGCCCTCCCCAGGAGGAGGTGGACCGCCGGAACGCCGAGCGTGAACACGCTGCAAACACCAAGCCCATGCTCCCGCGGGTAATGCAGGTGCTGCTCGCGGTCTGTTACCCGGTGATCCTGCTGGTGCTTGCCGTCCGCGCCGTGACCAGCCCCCTGTTCCTGTGGGTGGAGTATCACCGTCCGGGCTTTCCGGGCGACGGCTACGGATTCAGCACGGACGACCGCATGACCTACGGTTCCTACGCGGTGGACTACCTCAGCAACTGGTCCGGCCCGCGCTATCTCGGCGAGCTCGTCAGCCGCAGCGGGGACAAGCTGTTCAAGGACGGCGAGGTCAGCCACATGGCCGACGTCAAGCTCGTCATTCTGTCCGCGTTCGGTGCCGGCATCCTGCTGATCCTGCTGAGCCTGATCGCCGGAATCTACCTCCGGCGTCGGACCCCCGGCGGAGTGCGCCGCGGCCTGTTCGCCGGCTCGATCATCACGCTCGTGATCATCATCGGCCTCGGCGTGCTCGCCACGCTTGGCTGGCAGCAGTTCTTCACAGAGTTCCACGGCATCTTCTTCGCCAGCGGCACCTGGACTTTTTCGCTTCAGGACACGCTGATCCGGCTCTTCCCCAGCCAGTTCTGGGTGGATGCCGGCATCGTCATCGGGGTCCTCGTCCTGCTGGCGTCCCTTGCCACCCTGATCCTCACCTGGCCGACGCGCCGGCGCCGCGGCTTGGCCAAGGACGCCGCTGCCAAGGACGCCGCTGCCAAGGACCCCACGCCTGGGAACCCCACGCCCGGGAACCCCTCGCCCGGGTCCGGCGACGCCGTCGAGCTGGTCCCCGGCAGGAAAGCAGCAGCCGACCGGGGTGAACACCCGGGCCCAGGGCACGGCGAAGCCGCAGCGCCGGGGAACGACCGGCCGGCACGGGGCTACTCCAGTTCCGTCTGAAATATCGCGTGCCTAGATCCAGGACGGCATCCACATGCGGAACCGCCAGTCCTGGTAGGAGATGATCTCGGCGGTCCATACCGGGTAGAAGAAGGCGGAAACCAGCACCGCCGTGACGACGAAAAGTGTGACGAGGTACAGCCCGGATCGGCGGCGCCAGAGGGGGTCCGTCCGGCGCCCGA
>JAODMS010000044.1 GCA_025464925.1 Arthrobacter sp. | reverse complement strand
TTCCCGGGCGACCGGGAGCTTGGCGCGGGGGTCTCCACCCTGCGCCTCGATCATCCGGTTCCAGACGTCCATGGCCCGGCCGTCCCGGAGCGCGGCCCGGGGATCGGCGTCGTGGACACCGGCGCAGGCCAGCATCTCCTCCGCCAGCCGGACGGTGAGTTCGACGACGTCTTCCGGGCCTCCCCCGGCCAGCACCTCGACCGACTCCTCGACCTCGATCGCATTGCCAGCGGTGAGGCCCAGGGGCGTGTCCATGTTGGTCAGCAGGGCCACCGTGATGACGCCGGCGTCCTTGCCCAGGGCCACCATGGTCTCGGCCAGCTCTCGTGCGCGGGCCTCGTCCTTCATGAAGGCCCCGCTGCCCACCTTGACGTCCAGCACCAGCGAACCGGTGCCTTCGGCGATCTTCTTGCTCATGATCGAGGACGCGATCAGCGGAATGGCCTCCACGGTGCCGGTCACGTCGCGGAGGGCGTAAAGCTTCTTGTCGGCCGGGGCCAGGCCCGCGCCCGCCGCGCAGATGACTGCGCCCACGTCCTGGAGCTGGGCGAGCATTTCCTCGTTGCTCAGCGCCGCCCGCCAGCCCGGGATCGATTCCAGCTTGTCCAGGGTGCCGCCGGTGTGGCCCAGGCCGCGGCCGGAGAGCTGCGGCACGGCAACCCCGAAGACCGCCACGAGGGGTGCCAGCGGAAGGGTGATCTTGTCCCCCACCCCGCCGGTGGAGTGTTTGTCGCTCGTGGGCTTCACGCCGCCGCCGGGACGCCGCAGGCTGGAGAAGTCCATCCGCTCGCCGGAGGCGATCATCGCCTCCGTCCAGCGGGAGATCTCGGCCCGGTCCATGCCGTTGAGCAGGATCGCCATGTTCAGCGCGGCCATCTGTTCGTCGGCGATGGCGCCACGGGTGTAGGCGTCGATGGTCCAGTCGATCTGGGCGGGGCTGAGTGCGCCCTTGTCCCGCTTGATGCGGATGATGTCGACGGCGTCGAACGCTTCGGCCTGATGTGCGGTCTGTGTCACCGGGTCTCCTCCAGGTGTTGGGGACCAAATGCATCGGGAAGCACCTGGTCCATAGTCTTGATTCCCTGCGTGGTCATGAGCTCCATCCCCGGACCGCGGAATTCGTACAGCAGCTGCCGGCAGCGTCCGCACGGCATCAGCACGTTAGCAGCTGCGTCGACGCAGTAGAAGGCGCGCAGCAGGCCGCCGCCGGTCATCTGCAGATTGCCGACCAGGGCGCACTCGGCGCACAGGGTCAGTCCGTAGCTGGCGTTTTCGACGTTGCAGCCGCTCACGATCCGGCCGTCCTCGGTGAGGGCCGCTGCCCCCACGGGGAACTTCGAATACGGCACATAGGCGTGCTGCATGGCGGCGACGGCCGCGGCCTTCAGCGCCGCCCAGTCAACGCCCGCACTCGCTCCGGCGGTTGCGCCGGCTGCTCCCCCGGCAGTCACTCCGGCCGTTCCGCCGGCAGTCACTCCCGCCGGGAGTCGCTCCTCCTGCACGGCCGTCAGCCCTTCACGTACGGAATGCCGCTGGCGGCGGGCGGCCTGGAGCGGCCCACGAGTCCGGCCACGGCCAGCACCGTCACCAGGTAGGGCAGCATGGCCATGAACTGGCTCGGCACGGGGGTGCCGATGATCGTGACGATGCTCTGCAGGTTGTCCGCAAAGCCGAACAGCAGCGCGGCGAAGAAGGCGCCGATCGGGTTCCAGCGGCCGAAGATCAGCGCGGCCAGGGCGATGAAGCCGCGGCCGCCGGAGATCTCCTTGGTGAAGCTGTCGATCGCCACAAGGGTGAAGAACGATCCGCCGATGCCGGCGATGGCACCGCCGAGCGTGACGTTCCAGAAGCGGGTGGCGTTGACCTTGATGCCCATGGTGTCCGCTGCCTGCGGATGTTCGCCGACGGCCCGGACGCGCAGGCCCCATTTGGTCTTGAACAGGCCGAACCACACCGCGATGACGGCCACATACATGAGGTAGCCCACCACGGACTGCTTGAAGAGGATGGGGCCTATCAGCGGGATGCTGGACAGGACCGGGATCTCGATGATGGGCAGCCTGTCCGGCGAGTTGAACCGTGCCGGGTCCGCCTGCATGACGGTGCTGAAAAAGAAGCCGGTCAGGCCGGAGACCAGGACGTTCAGCACCACACCAACGATGATCTGGTTGACCAGGTACTTGATGCTGAAGAGCGCCAGCACCACAGAGACGGCTGCGCCGGCCACGGCCGCGGCGAGAAGGCCGATGAACGGGTTCTGGGTCAGGCTCGCGACAAGGGCGGCGGTGAAGGCGCCGCCCAGGAGCTGGCCCTCGATGGCGATGTTCACGACGCCGACGCGTTCGCAGAGCACGCCGGACAGGGAGCCGAAGACGAGCGGGACGGCCAGCGTCACCGAGCCCGCGATCAGGCCGGCGAGCGAGATGCTCGTGGTGCGGGCACCGCCGACGATCCAGATCAGGAAGGCGGCCACGAACAGGATCGTGAAGGCTACGGGCACCCAGCGCGGCGCCGCCTGGTGCCTGGTCTTAAGGTAGACGCCGTAGGCCGCGAGGGCCAGCATGATCACGGAGAGCACGATGCCGGCGAGGAAGGCGGGAACTTCGATGGCCGGAAGCTGGAAGAAGTCTCCGCCGGAGGAGATGCCGAACTTGGCGGTCTGGCGGGGGCCGAGCAGTCCGAAGAAGATGAAGGCCACGAGGCCGAGCCCCACCAGCAGGACCGGCATTTTCCACGTCACCGGCCTGGCCGATACTGCCGGCGTCTTCGCCTGCGCGGGCCGTGTTTTTCCCGGTTGGGGTTCAGCCGGCCGCGATTTTTCCGGTTGGGGTGACGTTGCTGTTGTGCTCATGCTGCTGCACCTCCGGTGGTTGCCGTCTTCTGGGACGTGCCGGCGGGGGCGGCTTTCTTCTTGCGCGGGTTGAGTCCGAACACCGAGCGCACCAGCGGCGGGGCCGCGATGAACAGGACGATCAGGGACTGGACCACCAGGACGATGTCGATCGGTGTTCCGGTCTGGATCTGCATCTGGACGGCGCCGGCGCGGAAGGCGCCGAACAGCACGCCGGCGGCGAAGGTGCCCCACGGCGTCGAACGGCCTAGCAGCGCAACCGTGATGGCATCGAAGCCGTAGGTGGCCGCGACGCCGTCGGTGAGTACCTTTTCGGTTCCCGCCACCTGCGCCACGCCGGACATCCCGGCGAGGCCGCCGGCCATGGCCATCACCAGCACGGTGGCGCGCGGAACGTTGATGCCGGCCGTCAGGGCCGCCTTGGGGTTGGCGCCGACGGCCCGGAATTCAAAACCGAGGGTGGAGCGATTCAGCAGCCACCAGACAAATACCGTGGCCGCGATGGCAAGGAGGAAACCCAGGTGCAGCCGGTACTGGGAGCCGAAGATCTGCGGGTACACGGCGGTGGGGTCCAGGACCGGCGAAATGGGGGTGGTCTCCCCCGGCCGCTGGAACGCCGGAGTGTCGAGCAGGTACCGGACGAGGTAGAGCGCGATGTAGTTGAACATGATGGTCACGATGACCTCATGGGCGCCGGTTCGCGCCTTGAGCAGACCGACCAGGCCGCCCCAGACTGCGCCGCCGCCGATGCCGGCCAGAAGGACGAGCAGCAGGTGCAGCCCCACCGGAAGGTGCAGCGCGAAGCCCACCCAGGACGCCAGGATGCCGGCCATGATGATCTGACCCTGCGCACCGATGTTGAACAGTCCGGCGCGGAAGGCCAGGGCGACGCCGAGGCCGGCGGTGATGAGCGGGGTGGCGATGGTGAGAGTTTCCATCAGGGGGGAGATCTGCGCGGCCACGGTGGCGCCGCGGGGGTTGAACACGGCTCCCTGGAAGAGCGCCACGTAGGAGCGGGTGGCGGCTGACCAGACGGCGGAGAGGAAGTCGCTGGGCCGGGCAAGGAAGTAGCCTGCTGTGGCGCCGACCTGCTTGTCGGTGCTGGCAATGAGCAGTCCGCCGAGGATCAGCGCCAGCAGCACCGCCAGGACTGACACCATCAGGTCGCCGGTGAGGAACCTGCGCAGCCGGGATTCCGTACCGCCGGGGATGGTTCCGCTCTGGACCGAGGCCGGGACGGCCGAGGGGCTGATGGCACCGCCGGCGGTGTCCAGCGCGGTGGGCGTCGCGGCGTCCGATGCAGCCCTCTGCGCCTCCTGCGTTTCCGGCGCCTGCGTTCCCGCCGACTCCTCCGGCCCCGGAACGGCCGCGTGTCGCGGCTGGCTGTTTTCAGTCATGGTCGTCTCCTACGGCGCCGGAGTTGGACTCCTGCAAGGGCTGGGCGGTGGTCGCCGGGGCTACGGGCGCCGGGGTTGTGCGCTGCTTCGCGGCGGTGTCTGCTTGGGCTTCCTCCGGGGACACTCCGGCCATCATCAGGCCCAGGACATCGCGGTCGGTCCCGGCGGGCACAATCCCCACGAGCTTGCCCTTGTAGAGGACGGCGATCCGGTCGGCGAGCTCCATGACCTCGTCGAGCTCGGTGGAGACAATCATCACCGGTGTGCCGTGGTCTCGTTCCGCCACGATCCGCTGGTGCAGGAATTCGATGGAGCCGACGTCCACGCCGCGGGTCGGCTGGGAAGCGATGAACAGCCGAAGCGGCCGGGAAAGCTCCCGCGCCATCACGACTTTCTGCTGGTTTCCGCCGGACAGGGTTCCTGCCGCGAGCAAGCCGGAGGGGGTGCGCACATCGAATTCGTCGATCCGGGACTTCGCATTCTCCAGGATCTTGGCCGGGCTCATGCTGATGCCCTTGGCGAACGGCGCCTGGTCGTAGCGGTCCAGCACCAGGTTTTCGGCGATGGAGAAGGTCCCGATCAGCCCGTCGACGGACCGGTCTTCCGGCACGAAGCCCACCCCGGCGTTGAGGACGTCCTTGACGCTGCGGCCCAGGAGCTCCTCGCCGTCGAGGAGGATGGAGCCGCGGACACGGTCCTGCAGGCCCAGGATGGCCTCGGTCAGTTCCGTCTGTCCGTTCCCCTGGACGCCGGCGACGGCGAGGATCTCCCCGCGTGCGATGTCAAAGCTGATGCCGTCCACGACGTGCTGGCCGCTGGGCGCAATGACCGTGAGGTCCTTGACCTCGAAGGTCCTTTCCTGCGGCTGGGCCGAAGCCTTGTCCAGCGTCAGGTTGACGGCGCGGCCCACCATCATGGAGGCGAGTTCCATGGTCGAGGCGCCGGGGTCGGCGCTGCCAACCACCTTGCCCCGCCGGATCACCGTGATGGTGTCTGAGACCTCCTTGACCTCGCGGAGCTTGTGCGAGATGAAGACGATGGAGGTTCCGTGGCTCTTGAGCTGCCGCATGATGTCCAGCAGTTCGTCGGTGTCCTGCGGGGTCAGCACGGCGGTGGGCTCATCCAGGATGAGCACCTTGGCGTCGCGGACCAGGGCCTTGATGATTTCCACGCGCTGCTGGACGCCGACCGGAAGGTCTTCCACCAGGGCATCGGGGTCGACGTCGAAGCCGTACCTGTCTGAAATTTCCTTGATCTTGCGGCGGGTGACGTCGAGGTTCAGGACTCCGCCGGGCTTGGTGCTTTCCGCGCCCAGCGCGACGTTCTCGGCGACCGTGAAGACCGGCACCAGCATGAAATGCTGATGCACCATCCCGATCCCGGCAGCCATGGCGTCCCCGGGGCCGCGGAAGCTGACGGGTTTGTCGTCGATCAGGATTGCACCCTCGGTGGGCTCATACAGCCCGTAGAGCACGTTCATCAGCGTGGACTTGCCAGCGCCGTTCTCGCCGAGCAGACAGTGGATCTGCCCGGGTTCAACGACCACGTCGATGTGGTCGTTGGCGACCAGGGAGCCGAAGCGTTTGGTGATCCCCTTGAGTTCAAGTTTCAAAACTCTGACCAATCTGGAAGGGCCCGGCGCCGATGCCCGGGCTGGAAATGGGGCTGCAGCACCAGCCTAGTGCCTGCGCACCTGACGCCGGACGGAGCCCGCTCACCGGAAAGCGCCACGGCCCGTGCGGTGGTGACCGTACGGGCCGTGGCGCTGAGCGAAGGACGTTAGGCCTTCGGGCTTGCCGCGGATTCCACCTTCAGCTTGCCGTCGGCGATGTCCTTCTTGATCTGGTCCAGTTCGGACTTCAGCTCAGCGGGAACCTGGGAGTCCAGCTCGTGGAACGGAGCCAGCTGCACGCCGGCGTTCGCGAGGGTGCCGATGTACGGCGTGTTGGTGAACTTGCCGTCCTTGTCTTCCTTCACGACGGTCTCCACGGCCTCACCCATCTGCTTCATGACGGAGGAGAGCATGATGTCCTTGTAATCCGGTGCCGTGAGGAAGCCGTCGGAGTCAACCCAGATGAGCTTGACGTCCCTGCCGGCCGCCTTGGCTTCCTGCAGGGCCGCGCCGGCACCCTTGCCGACCGGTCCGGCGACGGGCATGACGATGTCGGCGCCCTGGTCCAGGAAGTTCTGGGTGAACTGCTTGCCCTTGTCCTGCTTTTCGAAGTCGCCGGTGAAGGAGCCGTCCTGCTTGGCCTTGTCCCAGCCAAGAACCTTGACGTCCTTGCCCTTCTGCTCGTTGTAGTACTTCACGCCGTCGGCGTAGCCGTCCATGAAGATGGTGACCGTGGGGATCTTGATGCCGCCGAAGGTGGCGACCGTTCCGGTCTTGGTGGTGCCGGCGGCGAGGTAGCCTGCGAGGAAGGCGGCCTGGGCCGTGTCATAGATGACCGGCTTGACGTTGCTGACCGGGGCGTCGTACATGTAGTCGACGATGGCGAAGTGCTTGTCCGGGTTCGCCTCGGCCTGGGCCTTGGTGGCATCACCGAGCAGGAAGCCGACCGTGACGGTCAGGTTGCAACCGGCCGTGACCATGGCGCGAAGGTTGGGCTCGAAGTCGTTGTTGGTCTTGGACTCAACCTGGTTGACCTTGATGCCCATGTCCTTCTCGGCTTTCTTGAGGCCTTCGTAGGAGGACTGGTTGAACGACTGGTCGTCGAACCCGCCGGAGTCAGAGACGATGCAGCCCGTGTAGTTGCTGGCCGTCTGAGTGGCGCTGCTGCCCGCCTCCGGGGCAGCCCCGCAACCGGTCAGCAGGAGAGCGGCCGCACCCACGGTGGCGACTCCGGCCATGGAGCCGCGCTTGAGGGTTGCAGGCAGTGAGTTCTTCAATTTTCCTCCAGGAAGAAAGCGATAGGCGCTACGACAGGAAGCACAATGAGTGTTGGTTTCGGGTGTTCCACTGAAACTCTGTTGTCACTGATAAATTCGCAGCGCTGCGCCGAGGCGCACTGATGCAAATAACTTTAGTGGCCCACGACACGTCCGGATAACACACTCCCCCGCGATTCCCCAGATTGTTGAGAATTTGTTACCGAGCGGTAGCCACGATTGGCATACCCGTTCCAGTACTAGATGCGGACCAGCATCTTGCCCGTGTTGGCCCCGTCCAGCAGGTCGATGAAGGCCTGGGGCGCATTCTCGAGCCCCTCCACCACCGTCTCGTCGTAGCGGACAGTGCCGTCAGCCAGCCACGCCGACATCTGCTCGGCGAACTCTTCGGCGTACTGCTGCTGCCCGCCGACGAGGAAACCGCGGAGGGTCAGCTGCTTGCCGATGGCGACGGCGAGGTTGCGCGGCGCGGCCGGGGCATTGGTCGCGTTGTACTGGGAAATGGCCCCGCACAGGGCCACGCGCCCGCCCACGTTCAGCACCGAGAGCGCTGCCTCCAGGTGCTCGCCGCCGACGTTGTCGAAGTAGACGTCGATGCCCTTGTTGCCATCGTCAACCCGCGCGGCCTGCTCAAGCAGTTCGCGTACCGGGCCATCATGGTAGTTGAACGCCGCGTCGAAGCCGAGCTCGAGCAGCCGCGCGACCTTCTCCGGCGTTCCGGCGCTGCCGATTACCCGGGAGGCGCCCTTGGCTTTGGCGATCTGCCCCACCAGGGAGCCGACGGCGCCGGCCGCCCCGGAGACGAAGACGGCGTCGCCGGCCTTGAACTCGGCAACCTTGAGCAGGCCCGCATAGGCGGTCAGGCCTGTCATGCCCAGGGCGCCCAGGAAGGCGGACGCCGGGGCAACGTCGGTGCGCGCCAGGGTGGTGGCCGCCGCGTCCACCACCGCATACTCGCGCCAGCCGAGCCGGTGCACGACGGCGTCACCGACCTTTCGCCCTTCCGCACGGGACGCGATGACCTCGCCGACTGCACCGCCGTCGAGTGCTGCATCCAGCGCAAACGGCGGGACGTAGGACCTGGCGTCATCCATGCGGCCGCGCATGTAGGGATCCACCGAGATGTAGAGGTTGCGGACCAGCACCTGGCCGTCCTGGAGTTCGGGCAGCCTGGATTCCGCGAGCCGGAAGTTCTCCGGCACCGGGCGGCCGTCCGGCCGGGATGCGAGCTGGATCTCGCGCGTCCAGGTGGGGAGCTTGCTGCTTGCTGAAGTTGTTGCGGTGTTATCGCTCATGCGGCGACCCCCAGGATCTTGTTGCCGGCTGTGGTGGTGCCGGGCATTGGTCAGTGCAGTGCCCAAGGAGCGCCTGGAGCCTCCCCTACGGGAGGTGTCAGGAAATCTGCAGCCCGCCGTTGATGTCGAGGGTGGCAGCCGTGATGAAGCCGGCATCTTCGCTCATCAGGAAGCAGATCAGCGCTGCCACCTCCTCACGGGTGCCCACCCGGCCCACCATGATGCCTTCGGACATTTGCGCTTTGCGTTCCTCGGTTAAGGTTCCGCCCATGATATCGGTGTCGATCGGGCCCGGCGCCACCGCGTTGACCGTGATGTTGTGCGGCCCCATTTCGCGGGCCAAGGCCCGGGTGAATCCGAGGATCCCGGCCTTCGAAGCGCTGTAGGCCACCTTGGAGAAGGTGCCTCCGCCGCGCTGGGCCGAGATCGAGGAAAGGCTGACGATCCGGCCGATCTTCCGTTCGACCATTCCCTTCAGCACCCGCTGCGTGACCAGGAACGTGCCGCGCATATTGATGGCGAAGACACGGTCCCAGCCTTCCACCGTCTCGTCCATGAATGCGGTGGGCGAACTGATGCCTGCCAGGTTCACGAGCCCGAGGATCGGAGGCATCGACCTCTCCACTTCCTCGAGCGCCGCGTTGACGGAGGCGGGATCGGAGACGTCGGCGGCGAGGCCCAGGGTCTTAACGCCGCGGGTGGCGATGTCCCCAGCGGCAGCAGTGGCGGCGTCGCCGTCGATGTCCAGGATGGCCACGGCCCAGCCCTCTTGCGCCAGGCGGTCAGCCGTTGCCCGGCCGATGCCCCGGGGAGACCCGGCCCCGGTCAGTACCGCCGTGCGTTCTGCGGGAAATCTCTGGATGTCCGCCACTGTCGTTCCCTCCGTGAGTGCGGCTGCTGTGCTAGGTGATGTCGAATTCGTCGGCTGCAACCGCCTCTTCCCCGACGGCGGCAGGCGTACCTGGCCGGACGTGGCCTTCCGGACGGTTATGGGCGTACAGGTACGTTGCCACACCAGTCACCGCCAGGCAGCCGGCCAGGAACAGCACTCCGGCCTGGTTCGTGCCGGTCGCCTCGTTGATCAGTCCAACGGCGTATGGTGCGACGAAGCCGCCGAGGTTGCCGAGTGAATTGACCATCGCCAGGCCAGCAGCGGCAGCAGCACCAACCAGGGCTGTGGATGGCATGGCCAGGAAGGGAGCGATCGCGGAGTAGATGCCCATGGCCGCCAGCGTCAGGGCCACCAGCGACAGCACGGCGTTGACCGGCAGCAGGAACGCGGCGCCCAGGAGGCCAATTGCAGCCAGTCCCATGCTGGTGCTGGCGTGGAACACGCGGTTGCCCGTGCGGTCCGAGCGACGGCTCCAGTAGTACACGAAGACTGTCGCTATGGCGTAGGGAATGAAGACAATGAAGCCCACTTCGGTGGGGGTGAAATCTCCCAGGGCCGCCACGATGGTCGGCATCCAGAGCCCCAATCCGTAGATGCCGCAGACCAGTCCGAAATACAGGGCGGCGTAGGCGATGGTCCGCTTGTCCTTCAGGCCGGCCAGGAAGTGGTGCGGGGCTTCCCTCTTCTTATGTGCCAGCTCATCGTCCATGACCTTCGTCAGCCACCCCCGCTCGTCCTCCCCCAGCCAGTGTGCATGGCTGGGGCGGTCCGTCAGCAGCAGAGGCGCCAGGACTCCCAGCAGGATGGCCGGGAGGCCCTCGATGATGTAAAGCCACTGCCAGCCCTGCAGGCCCGCGATGCCGTCCATCTGGAGGAGCAGACCGGACACGGGAGCACCGAGGGCATTGGAGATGGGCTGGGCCAGGATGAAGATCCCCAGCGCGGTAACGCGCTGCGCGGCGGGGAACCAGAGCGTGAGGTAGAACAGGATTGCCGGGAAGAAGCCGGCCTCGGCGGCACCCAGCAGGAACCGGACGATGTAGAACGTGGTTTCATTGCTGACCCAGGCCATCGCCGTGGCAAAGATGCCCCAGCTGATGAGGATCCGGGCAATCCATTTGCGGGCGCCGAATTTGTACATGCCGGCGTTGCTGGGAATTTCCAGGAGGGCGTAGCCCAGGAAGAAGATGCCGGCGCCCAGGCCATATTCTGCGGCGCTGAGACCGATGTCCTCGCTCATGGTCAGTTTGGCGAAGCCGACGTTGTTCCGGTCCAGGTAAGCGATGAAGTACAGCAGCACCAACAGCGGCATCAACCGCCGGCGGACTTTGCGCAGGGTGCGGTTTCCCAGCTCCCCGAGATCACCCGCACTTGGATGAGAAGCGGCCACGACAGCCCCCTTAGAAATTAAGGCCTCGTCGGGTGCCAACTGCTTGGCGCCCGGCCCGGATGGTGGGGCGTCCGGTATCCGGTCGGTGCCTCTCCGTCCGATCGGGACATCCGGTGCCTGCGAAGATGGTAAATCGGCCCGCGGCGCCGGTCAAGGTGCCAAGCATGTCCAGGGCTAAGCAGGTGCGGGAGCGTTCCGGAGTTCCATTCCGGCACCACCTCCAGTTGGGTTTTACAGGTCGCGGATCGTCCGCAGGGCCGCTGCCGTGAGGACCTGGATGCCGAGGCCGAGGGACCGCTCGTCCAGGATGTAGTCGCCGCGGTGGAGGTCGTACTCCTCGCCGCCGGGAGTCTTGGTGCCCAGGCGCATCATGGCGCCGGGGACTTCCGCGAGGAACCAGGCAAAGTCTTCGCCGCCCATGGACTGCGGTGTCAGGACGACGGCGCTCTCGCCGATTTCCGCGCGGGCCGCGGCCTCGATCAGCGCTGTTTCGTGTTCGGAGTTCACCACGGGCGGCACGCCACGGGTGTGTTCCAGGTGGACATCGACGCCGTAGGGCGCCGCGACCTGCTGCACGACTTCGTCCAGCAGCTTGCCGGCGCTGTGCCAGGCGTCGCGGTCCAGGCACCGCATGGTGCCGGCCATGTAGCCGTTCCCCGGGATGGCGTTCGGAGCGGCGCCGGCGGAGATCTGGCCCCAGACGACGGAGACGCCGCTGCGGACGTCCACGCGGCGGGACAGCACCGCCGGCACGTTGACAGCGATCTGGGCCAGGGCAAAGACAAGGTCTTCGGTCAGGTGCGGGCGCGAGGTGTGCCCGCCGCGTCCGCTCAGCTCGATCTTGATGGTGTCCGAGGCCGAGGTGATGGCACCGATCCGGGTGCCGATCTTGCCCACTTCGATCCGCGGGTCGCAGTGCAGGGCCAGGATGCGGGGCACGCCTTCCAGGACGCCTTGCTCGATGCAGGCGTGCGCGCCGCCGGGCATGGTCTCCTCGGCCGGCTGGAAGATGATCCGGACGGAGCCCCCCAGGGGCGACTCCTGGTGCATGCGGTGCAGGACCAGGGCGATGCCCAGCATGGTGGCGGTGTGGACGTCGTGTCCGCAGGCGTGCGTGACGCCGTGGTTCTTCGAGGCGAACTCGAGGCCGGTTTCCTCGATGATGGGAAGGGCGTCGATATCGCCGCGGAGGGCTGTGGCGACGGGGCCGTCACCGACGTCCACCGTCAGGCCGGTGCCCTTGAGGCGGCGCGGCTTGAGGCCGGCAGCCTCCAGCTGCTGCGCGATCCTGTCGGTGGTGCGGAACTCCTTGAAGGACAGTTCGGGGTGCGCATGCAGGTCCCGGCGGAACGCGATCAGCTCCGGCAGGAGGGGCTCCAGCCACGGCCCCACCAGAGTGGTGGGCTCAGCTTCAGTAGTGTAGTTACGCACGGAACAACTCTAGCGAG
>JAODMS010000036.1 GCA_025464925.1 Arthrobacter sp. | reverse complement strand
CAGCTGGTGGTGGATGAGGACATGCGGCCCCTGGGCTGGGCACGGCCGGGGACCGATACTGACCTGATCCCCGGAGGTTCCCTGTTCCATCCGGGTGAATCCCTGCGGCGGGCACTGGACTCGGCGCTTTCCTCCCCGTCCGGTCACGGCGTGGCCGTGGACGGCGAGGGCCGGGTCCTGGGGGCCGTCAGGGCACAGGAAGTCCTGGAAGTCATTGAGGCGGCCCGGCGGGTAAGGCAGGCTGCGCTCTAATGGAGTGGTTCCTGGCGAACAGTGGAATGGTCCTGGAGCGGGCGGGGCAGCACCTTGTCCTGGCGCTGATCCCGATGGTCCTGGGGCTGGTCATTTCCATTCCCCTGGCCCAGTTGGCCCGGATCCACCCGGTGGTGCGGTCTGTCGTGGTGACGGCCAGCTCGTTGCTCTACACCATCCCGTCGCTGGCACTGTTCATCATCCTGCCCTCCATCCTTGCAACGCGGATCCTCGACCCGATCAACGTTATTGTCGCGCTGACCATCTATGCCGTGGCGCTGCTGGTCCGGGCGGCCCTTGACGCATTTGACTCCGTCGAAGAGGACCTCCGGCAGGCGGCCACCGCCATGGGCTATAAACCCTGGCTCCGCTTCGTCCAGATCGATTTGCCGCTTTCCCTCCCGGTGATGTTTGCCGGGCTGCGCGTGGTCTCTGTCAGCAATATTTCCCTGGTGAGCGTCGCGGCCCTCCTGGGGGTGGGCAACCTCGGGATGCTGTTCACCGACGGACTGCAACGGAACTTCGTCACCGAAGTGGTGGTGGGAATCCTGGCCATCCTGGTGCTTGCGCTGCTGATGGATGCGGTGCTGGTCCTGCTCGAGAGGCTGCTGACTCCGTGGACCCGCGCCGTCAAAGCGTCCGGCCCGTCAGTTCCCGTCAGCGCACAGTACGTGGCCGACGCCAACGTCCATGCGGGGGCCGGACCATGAGCAACATCTTCACTGACACGTTTGCCTGGCTCGCTGCCCCGGCGCACTGGACCGGCAGTTCCGGCATCCCCGTCCGGCTTGCGGAGCACCTCCAGTACAGCGCGCTGGTGCTCGTGATTGCTGCCGCCATCGCGGTTCCCACCGGGCTATACATCGGGCACACCGGCCGCGGGCGCGTGGTGGCAGTTGCGGTGGCCGGTGCGCTGCGCGCGTTGCCCACCCTGGGCCTGCTGGTGCTCTTCGCCCTCCTTGCCGGAAGCAGCCTGATGCCCCCGGTCTGGGCCCTGGTGATCCTGACGGTCCCGCCGCTTCTCGCGGGGACCTACGCGGGGATCGCCAGTGTGGACAGGGCAGTGGTGGATGCGGCGCGGGCCATGGGCATGACCGAACTGCAGATCCTGTTCCTGGTTGAGGTGCCCAACGGACTGCAGGTGATGTTCGGCGGCATCCGCACCGCGGTCCTGCAGGTCATCGCCACGGTCTCCGTGGTGGCCTACCTGCCGCTGGGCGGGCTGGGCCGCTACCTCTTTGACGGGCTTGTCCTGCAGGACTTCCCCCGGATGCTTGCCGGTTCCCTGCTCATTGCAGTACTTGCAATCGTTATTGACCTGATCCTGGCCGCCGTGCAAAGAACCATTCTTTCGCCGGGGCTCAAAACCGATCCCAGCGGTGGCCGGACGGCCACCGCTGATCTCCCAGCTGCCGCGCCTGCGCCAGCTGCTGTTCAAGGAGGTACCTATGAAAGATAACGTCCGGACAACCGTCACCCGCCGGGGACTGGCTGGCCTGGCCGCCGGCGTCGGCCTTGCCGTAGCGCTGACGGCATGCGGCGGCAGCGACCCGCTGGCCACCCCCAGCACCAGCGCTGCGAGCGGCGGCGCGGGCGGCTCCCTGGTGGTCGGCTCCGCTGACTTCCCCGAGAGCCAGATCATCGCGGAGATCTACGCCGGCGCGCTCAGCGCTGCCGGCGTGACTGCCACGACCAAGCCAAACATCGGCTCCCGTGAAATCTACGTCAAGGCTGTCCAAGTCGGCTCGGTGGACCTCGTTCCGGACTACAGCGGCAACTTGCTCTCCTCCTTTGACGCCGCGGCCCCGGAAGTCTCAGCTGACGACGTGTACAAAGCCCTTCCCGGCAAACTCCCTGACGGCCTGGCGGTCCTGGACGCGTCAAAGGCTGAAGACAAGGACGCCATGGTCGTTACCAAGGCCACTGCCGAGAAGTACCAGCTGAAGTCCATTGAGGACCTGGCCAAGGTTTGCAAGGACCTGACCATCGGGGCGCCTGCCACCTTCGAGACCCGTCCCTACGGGTTCCCCGGGCTGAAGGCAAACTACGGCTGCGAGCTGAAGGCCCTGAAGCCGTTCAGCGACGGCGGCGGCAACCTGACCCTGCAGGCGCTGCTGACCGACGACGTCCAGGTGGCGGACATCTACACCACCACGCCGTCCATCCGGGACAACGACCTGGTGGTGCTGGAGGACCCGAAGAACAACTTCATCGCCCAGCAGGTCCTGCCCCTGTACAGCAAGTCCAAGATGACGGACAAGGCGATGGACGCCCTCAACGGCGTGTCCCGGGTCCTCACCACCGAAGACCTGATCAACCTCAACCGTGCCGTCAGCGGCAGCCAGAAGCAGAATCCGAAGGATGCCGCGGCAGCTTGGCTCAAGGACAAGGGGCTGGCCCAGTAGGCCTTCCCGGCAGCATGTTTTCTGCCGGGGCGCCTTTTGGCAGGTCGCGGACCTGACCTCACGGCGGCGTCCGGACCGACCGGGCTTCACGGGTCGTTCCGGATGCCGCCGCCTTCTTCCCGCTGGTCCGAAACGTCCGGTGCCGGCGCCGGTGAACCTGCCCGGAACGGCGGGCGACGTCCGTGAGGCAAGTCTCAACGGAAGTACATCCTGCATATGGCATATTTGATGAATGGCAGAATTCAAGCAGTCCACCAAGCTTCATAATGTCCTTTACGACATCCGTGGACCCATCCTTCAGGCCGCCCAACAGATGGAGGCAGAGGGTCACCGCATCCTCAAGCTGAACATCGGGAACCCGGCCCCCTTCGGGTTTGACGCACCGGACGCGATCCTGGTGGACATGATCCGCCATCTGCCGCATGCCCAGGGCTACAGTGACTCCCGGGGCATCTTCTCCGCCCGCACCGCTGTCTCGCAGTACTACCAGACGCGGGGGATCCAGAACATCCACGTCGATGACATCTACCTCGGCAACGGCGTCAGCGAACTCATCACGATGTCCCTCATGGCGCTGCTCGACGACGGTGATGAAGTACTGATCCCCACCCCGGACTATCCGCTGTGGACTGCCTCCGTGGCGCTGGCCAGCGGCAAGCCCGTGCACTACCTGTGTGACGAGGAATCCGGCTGGCAGCCGGATCTGGAGGATCTGGAAGCCAAGATCACCCCGCGTACCAAGGGGATCGTGGTGATCAACCCGAACAATCCCACCGGCGCGGTGTACCCGGAGGACACGCTCAAGAAGATCGTCGCCCTGGCTGAAAAACACGGACTGGTGCTCTTCGCCGACGAGATCTACGAGAAGATCCTGTACGAGGATGCCGTCCATGTGAACATGGCCAGCCTCACCGGCGACGACGTCCTGTGCCTGACCTTCAGCGGCCTGTCCAAGGCCTACCGGGTGTGCGGCTTCCGGGCGGGGTGGATGGCGATCTCCGGCCCGAAGAAGGATGCGGCCGATTATCTCGAAGGCATCAGCCTGCTCGCCAACATGCGCCTGTGCGCCAACGTCCCGGCGCAGCACGCGATCCAGACGGCCCTCGGCGGCTATCAGAGCATCAATGACCTGATCCTTCCCGGCGGGCGCCTGCTGGAGCAGCGCAACAAGGCCTATGACCTGCTCAATGCCATTCCGGGGGTCAGCACCCAGCAGGCCCGCGGTGCGTTGTACCTGTTCCCGCGGCTGGATCCGGAGGTCTACCACATCCGGGATGACGAGAAGTTTGTCCTGGACTTGTTGCGCGAACAGAAGATCCTGGTCTCCCACGGCCGTGCTTTCAACTGGGTCAGGCCCGACCACTTCCGCATGGTCACCCTTCCGCTGGTGAAGGACATCGAAGAGGCGATTGGCCGCATGGCGGACTTCCTGAGCAGGTACAAGGGGAACTAGCCTGAGGTCGGGCGCCGCAGTCCTGCGGGCCAACTACCGGAAAGAGGCTTCTCATGACAGGTGTCGTCACCTTCCAGGAACATCCCGCCGTAGCGCTGAAGGCGGGAAACGGATTCAGCCTCAGCGCCGTGGATCCGGAGTCCACCCCGGGCTATCCCGGGCGGAAGGCCGACGGCCTGGTGCTGCTTCAGGACCAGGATGACGACCTCACAGACCTGCAGGAGAAACTTTTCGCCGTGTCCAGATTCGGGGGGACCAGGCGCATCCTGCTGATCCTGCAGGGCATGGATACCTCGGGCAAGGGCGGAATCGTCAAACACGTCATGGGTGCCATGAACCCGCAAGGGGTCAGGTTCAAGTCTTTCAAGGCGCCTACTCCGGAAGAAATGTCCTACGACTTCCTATGGCGGATCGAAAAAGAAGTGCCCGCGGCGGGCATCGTAGGGGTCTTTGACCGCTCACAATACGAGGATGTCCTGATCCATCGTGTCCATCGCTGGGCCAGCCCGGACGAAATCGACCGGCGGTACGCCGCGATCAAGGAATTCGAGGCCAGACAGACCGGAGCGGGCACGAAGATCGTCAAGGTCATGCTGCACATCAGCCGCGACGAGCAGAAGGAACGCCTACTGGCCCGGCTGGACGATCCGACCAAGCTTTGGAAGTACAACCACAACGACGTCGAGGAACGGGCCTTTTGGGACGACTATATGGAGGCGTACCAGAAGGCGATCGACAAGACCCACACCGAAGATGCACCGTGGCACGTAGTTCCGGCCAACAAGAAATGGTATGCCCGCATCGCAGTGCAGCAGCTGCTGCTCGACGCCCTGGACGGCCTGAACCTGCAGTGGCCGGTACCGGACCTCGGCGTCGACGTGGAACGGCAGCTGCTTGAGCGTTCCTAGGGCTGGCCATCCCTTCGGGTCAGCCCTCCTGCGCCTGGTCCCGGGCGGCGGCGAGGCGCTTGCGGGCTCCTTCGAGCCACTGCTCGCAGCGCCTGGCGAGCGCCTCACCGCGCTCCCAGAGCGCCAGTGATTCCTCCAGGCTTGCGCCGCCGGCCTCCAGCTTGGCCACCACGCCGACCAGCTGTTCGCGGGCGTCCTCGTAGCTCAGGGCCTCGATATCGGCATTCGGATTTGTCTCTGCTGGCATGTGTTGCTCCTTGCTTGTCCCGCGGCCCTGTGGCCTGGCGGGAATGGTTTCGGGTGGGTCCTGGTGCAGCCGGGATTCCGGCGGTTCAGTCGTCGGCCGGTTCCTGGCCGCCGGTGGACCGGGCGGTGAACCTGCCGCCGGCGACACGGACGGTCAAGTCGGTGCCCGCAGGCGCCTGTGAAGGGTGCCGCACAACCTCCCGGCGCGTGCCGGGGACTGCCTCTCCGTCGGCGAGCTGCACGACGGCGTAACCGCGGTCCAGGGTCTTTTGCGGTGAGAGCGCACGCACCTGGGCCTTGAGGTGGACCAGCTGGTCCGCTGCCCTCACGACCGCCGTGTTGATGGCCGCGTGCGAGCGGCCCTTCAGCCGTTCGACGTCGTCGAGCCGGGTGGTGATCATGCCTTCGGGGGACGCCAGCACCGGCCGGGACCGCAACGAGGCCAGCCGGTCCGTCTCCCGTTCGACAAGGCGTACGACTCCGCGACGGAGCTGGTCCCGGGCCTGCCGCACCCGGGCGAGCTCCTCCACCACGTCCGGAACGATCCTCTTGGCTGCGTCGGTGGGAGTCGAGGCCCGAAGGTCCGCCACATCGTCGAGAATCGGCCGGTCCGCCTCATGGCCGATCGCGCTCACGACGGGCGTTGCCGCGCCGGCCACGGCCCGGATGAGTTCCTCGTTGCTGACCGGCAGCAGATCCTCCAAGGCGCCCCCGCCGCGGGCGATCACAATCACGTCGACTTCAGGGCGGGCATCAAGTTCCCGCAAGGCAGCAATGACCTGCGCCACGGCGGTGTTGCCCTGGACCGCCACTTCGCGGATCTCGAACTCGACCGCGGGCCAGCGGAGCGCCGCGTTACGCAGCACATCCTTCTTGGCATCGGAATCGCGGCCGGTGATGAGGCCGATCCGGTGGGGGAGCAGGGGGAGCCGTTTCTTGCGTGCGTCGGAGAACAGGCCTTCCGCCGCGAGCGCCTGGCGCAGCCGTTCAATCCTGGCCAGCAGATCACCCAGCCCCACCGGCCTGATGTCCTTCACGGACATGTTCAGCCGGCCCGTCTTCAGCCAGAATTCAGCCTTGAGCAGTGCCACGACGCGGGAGCCGCGCTCCAACGGTATGTCCTGGCGGTCCAGCACGTTGGTCCAGACCGACGCCGGCAAGGAGATCTCCGCGTCAATATCCCGCAGCGTCAGGTAGGCGTTGGTGCCGCGCCGGTTCAGCTCGATGACCTGGCCTTCAACCCAGGCCGACGGCGCGCGGTCGATGTGCATCTTGAGTTTCTGGGACAGCAGCTGCAGCGGCCAGGGGTTGTCCGGGCTGGTCCCTGCCGCGGTGGCCGGTACTGTGGTGCCTGCTTTGATGTCTTCAGACATGCCCGTACCCCGGGGCGGCGAGTGCCTTGTGCATGTGCGTGGTTGTCCTTTGCCAGGGCCGGGCTGTCAGCCGGATCGGTCCCGAGGGAGGATGGCCGGCAGGCAGCGGGAACTTGTCTGTTTCAACTCTATCCATAGCTCTACCACCAGGGCCGGACTTTATTGACCACGGGGCTGCCCCCGTAGGGTGGAACCACCCAACGACTTCCTAGGATTCTCTTGCGCACTTTTGTCTCGGCCGCTGCTGTCCTCATCGGGCTCCTGATGGCGGCTGTCGCCGTCCCTGCCATATGGGTGGACCGGAACATCGTCCAGGAAGAGGGCTTCGTGGCCCTGGCCGGACCGCTGGGCCAGGACCCCTTGTTCCAGCGGAGGCTGGCCTCGGCCACCGTCGGCAGCCTCGGCTCGGGAAGTGGGATCCCTGCTGCCCTCAGGCAAATGGCCCGGCCGATCCTGGAAAACACGGCACAGTCCCTGACGGCACTTCCGGGCTATCCCGAGGCCTGGGCGGAAACGCTGCGCAAGAGCCACCGGCTGACGTTCGCTGATCCGAACACCCTGCCGGCAGAGGCCGACGGCCGTAGCTCGCTGACCCTGGATGTCGGGCCGCTGGCGGGGCTGGTAGCGGAACAGGTCTCGGCCGCCACCCGGCTGCCGCTGGCGGCGCCCGAGGAGGTGCTGATCCACATCGGACAGCCCGACCAGCGCCAGCTCATCGAGCGGTTCGCCGCCTATGCCACGCTGGGCTACGCCGCGGCCGCCGGTGCGGGCCTCGCCTTGGCGCTGGCCTTTGTTGCCGCCCGCCGGCGGTGGACCGTCCTTGCCGGAACAGGTGCGGGCGCGCTGGTGCTTGCCGGTGTGTGGAAGCTGGCGTCCGGTGCCGCCGGCGCCGCCGTGGCCGGGACGTCCACCGGCAATGAGGTGGCGGAGATCTTCAAGCGCGAGTTGGTGTCAACGGCCACGGCCGGTTTCGAGCAGTGGATCCTAGCCACCGTGGTGGCTGGCGGCGCGCTGCTGGGCCTGGGGATCGTGCTTCGCGTCGTCCGCGGCCGCCGACGCGCCTAAAACAGAGGCCCGAGCCCGAGGCCCGAACCCGACGCCGGGCCGGCCGGACGCTGAGCGCAGCTCTGCTGCGGGGCCGGGCGGGCCAGAAACAGGCGCCATTGAACACCGGTAGCATTGGAGCATGACCCTCACCGCTGTTTCCATTCCGATGCCAACCGTTCCGCGCCGGCGGCGTTCGCCGGAGGACGTGCTGGCGGCGGCCCCTGTCGCCGGTCCGAAAAAGGTATTGCTGGCAGCTCCCCGCGGGTACTGCGCCGGCGTGGACCGGGCAGTCATTGCGGTGGAAAAAGCCTTGGAACACTATGGTCCGCCCGTGTACGTGCGCAAGCAGATTGTGCACAACGTGCACGTGGTCAGCTCCCTCGAAGAGAAGGGCGCAATCTTCGTTGAAGAAACGGACGAGGTCCCCGAAGGTGCCCTCGTGATCTTCTCCGCGCACGGCGTCTCGCCCGCAGTGGTCCAGTCCGCCGAGGACCGCGGCCTGCGGACGATCGACGCGACCTGCCCGCTGGTGACCAAGGTGCACCGCGAGGCCGTCCGCTTTGCCAAGGACGACTTCGACATCCTCCTGATCGGCCATGACGGCCACGAGGAAGTTGAAGGCACCGCCGGCGAAGCACCGGAGCACATCCAGATCATCAACGGCCCCCATGAGGTCGACAAGGTGACGGTCCGGGACCCGGAGAAGGTCATCTGGCTTTCCCAGACCACCCTGAGCGTGGACGAAACCATGGAGACGGTCAGGCTGCTGAAGGAGCGCTTCCCCACTCTGCAGGATCCGCCCAGCGACGACATCTGCTACGCCACCACCAACCGGCAGGTGGCCATCAAGAAGATTTCACCCCAGGCAGAGCTCGTGATCGTGGTCGGGTCGGCCAACTCTTCAAATTCCGTGCGCCTCGTGGAAGTAGCACTGGAGTACGGGGCGAAGGCCTCCTACCGGGTCGACTTCGCGAACGAGGTGGACGAGGCCTGGTTTGAAGGCGTCAGCACCGTGGGCGTGACATCGGGAGCCTCCGTCCCGGAGGTCCTGGTCAAGGACGTGCTGCGGCTCCTGGCCGACTATGGCTACGGATCCGTCGAGGAAGTCGTCACAGCCGAGGAAGACCTGCTCTTCTCCCTGCCGAAGGAGCTCCGGGCCACCCTGAAGGAAGCCGGTGACGTCACCCGCGCCCTCGGCGGCCGCGGTGCACGTCCCGCGAGGAATTCCTAGCGCCCTGGCGTCGCCAGGCGCCCGGCCGGAAGCCCCGCGGCGTTCCTAGGCGGCCGACTCTTCCGCGTCCTCTCCGGACCCGTGCCCAGGCTGCCCGGCTCGCTGCAGCTCGGGAGCCGCCACAGAACGGGGCATCACCTCCACGGCGGCGGGACTTGCCAGCCCCGTTGCGTCAAGGGCATTGAGCTTCCGGGCGGTGGGCAGCACCCGTGCCTCCAGGGTGCCGACCAGGGAGTTGTAACGGTCCACCGAGGTCTTCAGGGAGGCACCGAGCTTGGTGACGTTTTCACCCAGGGTACCCATCCGCTCGTAGAGCTGACGGGCGAGTTCAAAGAGTTCCCTGGCGCTGTCCGTCAGCACGTCCTGCCGCCAGGTGAAGGCGACCGACTTCAGCACAGCCAACAGGGTGCCGGGGGAGGCGAGGACCACGTTCTTGGACAACGCATAATCCAGCAGGGCCGGATCTGCCGAGAGCGCCGCCGCCAGGATTGATTCCGCGGGCAGGAAGCAGACCACGAGCTCCGGTGAGTTGCCGGGGATGTCCCAGTACTTCTTGTTGCTCAGTGCATCCACATGGGCCTTCAGGGCCTTCGCATGGGCCGCCAGATGCACCTGCTGCCCGAGCTGCGGCCTGCCCGAGGACGCACCGAGCTCCTGTGCCTCAAGGTAGGACGCCAGCGGGACCTTCGCGTCGACGACCAGCTGCTTGTCGCCGGGCAGCTGAACTACGAGGTCGGGCCGGAGGCTGTTCTCGGTAGTGGCGCTGTGCAGCTGCTCATGGAAATCGACGTGCCGCAGCATCCCGGCCGCTTCGACCACCCGCCGCAGCTGGACCTCGCCCCACTGGCCGCGGGCGCTGTTGGAACGCAGCGCCGATTCCAGCGCGTGGGTTGAACGCAGCAGCTGCTCATCGGACAGGCGGGCCTCCTGCAGTTGCTGGGCCAACTGTCCGTACTGCTCCAGCCGGTCGCGCTCCAGCAGCGACACCTGCTGCTGCACGGCGGTAAGTTTCTCCGCCACGGGTGCCAGGGCGCGCAGCACACTTCCGTCCGCCGTCCGCGCCTCGCCCAGTTCGCGGTTCTGTGCGGCGAGAAGGCGCTTCTCGGCGTCGGCCGCGGCAAACTGCGCGCTGACTTCGGCGAGCCGGGCCGAGACGGCGTCGAAGTCCTGCTCGACCGCCACATAACGCCGGCGGAGAAACACGTAAACGGCGGTGGCGCCGGCAACGGCGCCGCCGAGCAGCATGAGCAGGGCAAGAATCAGTGCGAAAGCATCCATGGCTTCACTCTGGCACGCAGCTGCGAAAGTTTCGGCTCCGACGCACGGTAGCGCAGCGTGCCCCAGGCGGCTGCGACCGGCCCCGCAGCGATCCACAGCCACTGCGGGTAGAATGTATGCTCGTGGCTCTTACTATTGGCATCGTCGGACTGCCCAACGTCGGCAAATCAACCCTTTTCAATGCACTGACCCGGAATCAGGTGCTCGCAGCGAACTACCCGTTCGCCACGATCGAGCCCAACATCGGCGTCGTGAACCTGCCGGATTCCCGGCTTGAGAAGCTGGCCAGCGTCTTCGGCTCCCAACGGCTGATGCCCGCGGCGGTGTCCTTCGTCGACATCGCCGGGATCGTCAAGGGGGCCTCGGAGGGTGAAGGCCTGGGCAACAAGTTCCTTGCCAACATCCGTGAGGCCGAGGCTTTCGCCCAGGTGGTCCGCGTGTTCGATGACCCCGACGTCATCCACGTTGACGGCAAGGTCAATCCCCGCTCGGACATGGAGACCATCAACACCGAGCTGATCCTGGCTGACCTCCAGACCATCGAAAATGCCATTCCCCGGATTGAAAAAGAAGTCAAGATCAAGAAGCGCGAAGCGGCCGAGCTGGCTGCCATCAAGGCGGCCCAGGCGGTGCTGGAGCGTGGTGACACCATTTTCGCCTCGGTCAAGAGCGACAAGCTGGAGATGGAACACCTCAAGGAGCTCAGCCTCCTGACGGCCAAGCCCTTCATCTATGTCTTCAATGCCGACGAGGGAATCCTGGGCAGTGCGGAGAAGCAGGAAGAACTCCGGGCCATGGTGGCCCCGGCGGACGCCATCTTCCTCGACGCCAAGCTCGAATCCGACCTCGTCGAGCTGGACGAGGAAGAGGCCCGGGAGATGCTGGAAATGAACGGCCAGGACGAGTCCGGTCTTGACCAGCTGGCCCGTGTCGGCTTCCACACCCTGGGCCTGCAGACCTACCTGACGGCAGGACCCAAGGAAACCCGTGCTTGGACCATCCGCCAGGGCGACACCGCACCGCAGGCCGCCGGCGTGATCCACTCCGATTTCCAGCGCGGCTTCATCAAGGACGAAGTCGTCTCCTTCGATGACCTGATGGAGGCCGGCTCCATGGCAGAGGCGAAAGCCCGCGGTAAGGTCCGGATCGAAGGCAAGGAATACGTGATGGCTGACGGCGACGTCGTTGAATTTAGATTCAATGTGTAGTCGAGTTCCGGCCTAGCGCGCAGCCCAGGCCGAGTGTCACCCTTAGCCATTCGACAATGGCTCGAGGGCGAACCGCAGGAGTCTTCGCGTATGCAAAACCGGACCAGATTGGACTGTGAATCTCTCAACTGGTGACGTCCTTGTCTTTGGGGTGGCCGTGTCCTGGGTGGTGAGAACTGCAGATTCCGGCACGGTCTGCAACGGGCTTCAATTGGCCTGCGAGTCCGGCACCGTGGCAATCGGTCAGAACCAATAGCGGCGGGTCAGCGGAACGTGAATGCAGATCGGGCGGTGATGCTGCCGAGGACCAACTCTCGGTGTGCGGTTTTCAGGATCAGAGGCGGCACCAATCGGTGCAGCCTCGGTCGGACCAATACTTAGCTGAGTTCACAGCATGGACCCCAAGCCACCAGTTAGCAAAGAACGCCGCCACGGCTAAGACAGCGACGAGCACGGCGCCGGCAATCCGGATCGGGCGGCCAGACAGCGTTGGAAAAGCTGTTCAACGAGCACTTGGCGCACTCGGTAAAAGAATATGTGCTGCACTCCGGCACAGGACCGCCGTCCCGCCCGTGGAGATCGGGCAGGGGCGAAGCGGCTGTCCTGCCATGGCCTTCGGCCGGCGTACCCAGCCTCACTCGGGGCCATTGTCGGGGGAGAGGGCGAATGGGTGAAGGTCAAGGCGGTTGCGACCGCCGCGGTGCTGTCCGTCCAGCGGGTCCCCGTCCAGTAAGGGAGCAGGAATTGTTCTGTCATGCCGTCGTGGGTGCGGCCAACGCGGATCCTGCCGCGCCCTGATTGGTCGCTACGTCGATTGCGTGCCCCCCGAAGTGCTCGGGCCGGATCCACGGGGGCGTTTGAACTTTTCGGCCAACTGGCGGGCCTTGCCCTTGGCTTCTTGCTCGACCCGGGTTGCCAGTTCGTG
>JAODMS010000225.1 GCA_025464925.1 Arthrobacter sp. | reverse complement strand
GCCAGGTCCAGCGCGCCGTGCGGTCCATCCTCGGCCAGGTCATGACCGCGGCACCCTGCGGCTCCTGCGAGGGCTTCGGCACCGTCATCAAGGACCCCTGCAACGAGTGCGCCGGCCAGGGCCGGATCCGCAGCCGCCGGTCCCTGACCGTCAAGGTGCCCGCCGGCGTCGCCACCGGAACCCGCATCCAGCTGTCGGGCCAGGGCGAGGCGGGCCCCGCCGGCGGCCCCGCCGGCGATCTGTACGTGGAGATCAGGGTCAACAACGACGCCACCTATGTCCGTGAGGGCGACGACCTCCACGCGAGCCTCTCGGTCCCCATGACAGCTGCAGCGCTGGGCACCGAGCTCTCCCTGGACACCTTCGACGGCCAGCAGGAAATCGACGTCAAGGCCGGCACCCAGTCGGGCGAGGTCATCACCCTGCGCGGACTCGGCGTCACACACCTGCGCGGCTCCGGCCGGGGAGACCTGAAGGTCCACCTGCAGGTGGAGACGCCGGGCAAGCTCGACGCCGCCCAGGAAGACCTGCTCCGGCAGCTCGCGAAGCTGCGCGGCGAACAGTTCTCCGAAGGGAAACTCGCCGGCAGCGGCGGCGTCTTCGCAAAACTACGGGACAGGCTCGGTAACCTGTAGCGGTGAGCAACCCGGTCTTCTTCACCGCCGCAGGAACCCTGGACCAGCAGGTCCCCGGTTCAACCTTTGTCCTGGCGGGAACCGAGGCCCGCCATGCGGTCACAGTGAAGCGCCTTTCCGTCGGGGAGACCGTCGACATTGCCGACGGCGCGGGCAAGAGGCTCACCGGTACGGTAACCGCTGCCACTCCCGGGGAACTGACAGTGGCGTGCTCGGACGTCTCCTGGGAGCCTCAGCCGGACGTCCGTCTGGTCCTCGTCCAGGCCCTCGCCAAGGGTGACCGTGACGAGCTCGCGGCCGAAACGGCCACCGAGCTGGGCATCGACGCCGTCGTTCCCTGGCAGGCGGAACGCTCGATCGTCCGGTGGAAGGCCGAACGCGCGGCCAAGGCCCACGCCAAATGGCAGTCGGTCGTGACGGCTGCCGCGAAGCAGGCACGCCGTGCGTGGATTCCCGAGGTGCGTGCCGCCGTCGACGGTGCGGGCCTCCGGGCGGCAGTCGCCGCCGCAGATCTGGCCGTCATCCTGCACGAGGACGCGGTGCGCCCCTTGCGGCAGGTGCTGGCGGCATGGGCCGAAGGCGCAGCGTCCGACGGCGGCCCCGGCACGCTGCCCCGTGAAGTGCTGTTGATTGTGGGGCCGGAAGGCGGCATCAGCCCGCGTGAAGTCACAAGGCTTTGTGACGCCGGGGCGGTCACGGCGCTGCTGGGGCATCATGTCCTGCGTTCGTCCACCGCAGGTCCCGCCGCGACCGTGCTGGCCAGCGACATCCTCGGCCGCTGGTAGCCGGCCCGGTTTCTGCCGGGGCGGACTAACAAGGCGGCAAGACTACCGGCAGGACTCCGGGCGGCTACTTGACGGTGAAACCGCGGGTGTCGCCGAACAGGCCCTGCGCGGGGTGCCCCGCCTCGAGCTGGGACACCTGGACCTCGTAGTTCCCCGGGCCGAGGCTCACGGAGAGGTTGAACACGCCGGAGTCGTCGGCGTCGGCGGAGGCGGTGGCGTTGCCGTTGAGATAAGGGGTTTTGACGTTGCCGCCCTCGACCCGCAGGATCTCCCAGCGGAGTGCTCCGCCCGGAACAGCGCTACGGCCGCTGATCTTAAGCGGTCCGTCCTCTACCGAGGTGCCTTCCTGCGGGTCAATGATCCACACGGGAGCGACGATCCCGGCGCTGCGGGACGTCGGCGAGCCCAGCCGGACGCGGTTGAAGGCGACGTAGTCCGTGTGCCCGTCGACGAGCACCACGACCTGGACCTGCTGCCCGGAGTCGATCAGCCCGGCGCTGGCCCCGGCTGCCGTCGCGGTGTAGACGAGCTGTTGTATTGCGAGTTCGGCCATCGCCGCATCCACGTTGCTGTTGAAGGCATCCCCGGAGACGTCCACGGTGATGACGTTTTTGCCGGACACGGAGGTCGCCAGCTTCTTCGGGTTCTGCCACGGTGTGAAGAAGTCAGGATCGAGCGGCTTCTGGGACATCATCACCCGGAGGGCTTGCGTGACGGGGTTGTCCTGTTCCGGAACATCACGGAACTCGCGGTAGAGAAACTCGCTGTCGTCGCTTCGGCCGATCCAGTAGACGGGGGCCTTCTTGGAGGCCTGGGTGGTTTCGAGCGGAGCGCTGGTGGTCGGGGCGCCGGGGGAGGCCGGGCCGGGGGCAACCTGGGAGGGGTTGCCGGAACTGGGGAAGCCGGTCTGGGGATTCGCCACACAGGCGGACAGCACCAGGGCGGCGGGCAGCGTCAGCAGCAACACGCCGAGGCGCCGCCGTCCGACGGTTGCTGCCTGTTCAACTCCATGCTGCCTGATTGCCGCTGTCCTTTCAGAGCCCTGATCCGGATCGCCGCCGTGCCGTCGGTGGAGGCCGGTTGCCCGGAGCTCCACCGTGGGTCGACGCCCGATTCCCAGCATCGCATACCGGCCCGGCACGAAACCGGCGTTTGGCGCCGGGCTGCAGAACTGCAACGGGAACGATATGGGGCCGATACAAAGTTGATACCTAAATCAGGGAACCCGCTGCCGGCGAACTCCGCGACGGCGTGCTGGCGTAAGATGGAAGCACCCGCTGAGACCCGGAACCGAAAGGCGAGCACCGCCGTCGGGCCGGATCAGGGGGACCGACCAATTCCGAACTGGAGGGGACCAGAGGCCCGTGGGCCAACACCATGACTGAAGCAGCGAACGGCAAGGCCCGGATCAGCGCCGCAGAGCGCCCCGCAGGTGAATTTCCCCACTCCCTACCAGGGCTGCGGACGGAGGTGGTTCTGTTCGATGACTCCGACCAGATGGTCCAGTCCCTCGGCAGTCACGACGAGGCATTGCGCTTCATTGAAACCCAGTTTCCGGCCGTTGACTTCCATGTCCGAGGCAATGAGCTCTCGATCAGCGGGCCGCAGGCCGACGTACCCCGGATCATGCGCCTGCTGAACGAGATCAGGGGTCTTGTGGCGCGGGGCACCGTCATCACCCCGGCTGTCTTGCAGCAGCTCGTGGTGCTGCTCCGCAGCCAGTCACTGCAGAACCCCGTGGATGTGCTGACGACCAACATCCTCTCCACCCGCGGGAAGACCATCCGCCCGAAGACCCTGAATCAGAAGAACTATGTGGACGCCATTGACGCGAACACGGTGATCTTCGGGATCGGCCCGGCCGGTACGGGCAAAACGTACCTGGCCATGGCCAAGGCCGTCCAGGCGCTGCAGCAGAAGGAAGTCAGCCGCATCATCCTGACGCGCCCTGCCGTGGAGGCCGGGGAGCGGCTCGGCTTCCTGCCCGGCACCCTCAGCGACAAGATCGATCCCTATCTGCGGCCCTTGTATGATGCCCTGCACGACATGATGGATCCCGAGTCCATTCCGCGCCTGATGGCCGCCGGCACCATTGAAGTGGCACCGCTGGCCTATATGCGTGGCCGCACCCTCAATGACGCCTTCATCATCCTGGACGAGGCACAGAACACCACGCCGGAACAGATGAAGATGTTCCTGACCAGGCTTGGCTTCGGCTCCAAAATGGTGGTCACCGGCGACGTCACCCAGGTGGATCTTCCGTTCGGCACCCGCTCGGGGCTGCGGATCGTCGAGGAAATCCTCCACGGCATCGAGGACGTCAGCTTCTCGGTGCTGGATGCCAGCGATGTCGTCCGGCACCGTCTGGTCGGTGACATCGTCAATGCCTACAGCATCTGGGACGAGGTCCAGAGAAACCGGGTCAAGCACCCCGGGGCCCGGGAAAACCGCGGGGAACGCGCATGAGCATCGAGATCAACAACGAGTCAGGCGTCGCCGTCGACGAGGCCCAGCTGGTGTCGCTGTCGCGGTTCATCTTCGAGCGCCTCTTTATCCATCCCCAGGCGGAGCTGTCCATCCTGCTGGTGGACGAACCGGCCATGGAGAAGCTGCATATCGAGTTGATGGACGAGCCCGGCTCCACCGACGTGCTGTCCGTCCCCATGGATGAACTTACCCCCGGTACCCCGGACAAGCCGACTCCACAGGGCATGCTCGGCGACATCGCCATCTGCCCCCAGGTCGCCGGGGTCCAGGCCAGGAACGCAGGCCACTCCACCCAAGACGAGATGCTGTTGCTCACCACCCACGGCATCCTGCACCTTTTGGGCTATGACCACGCCGAGCCGGAGGAAAAGGAAGAGATGTTTGGGCTGCAGCGTGAGCTGCTCTCCGCCTTCACCGGCAAGGACGCCCCGGCCGAGACGATCCAGTGACACCATTGGTCCTTGCCGGCATGGCGCTGGTGTTCCTTATTTTTGCCGCGCTGCTGACCGCGGCCGAGTCGGCCTTCAACTTCATTCCCCGGCACGACGCCGAACAGGCGATCCTGCAGGGCAACGGCACAGCGCTGAAACGCATCATGGCACACCCCGTGGCCCACATGCGGGCCCTGCGGTTCTGGCGGATCTGGTTCGAGATGGCCTCCGCCGTCGCCGTGACCGCGCTGCTGCACAGCCTGTTGGACAACGTCTGGCTCGCCGGGCTGGCCGCCACCGGCATCATGGCACTGCTGGGTTTTGTGATCGTGGGGGTGTCCCCGAGGCAGCTGGGCCGCGTCCACGCCGCTAGCCTGGTCCGGTTCAGCGCCCCGCTCATCCGTTTCCTGTACCTCGTGCTGGGACCGATTCCGGGGTGGCTCGTCACGGTGGGCAGTGCCGTGGCACCGGGGGCACCGGCAGACAACGAAGCGTTCTTCAGCGAAGAGGAATTCCGCGAACTCGTGGACCGGGCCTCCGAGTCCGACGTGATCGAGGACAACGAGGCGGAACTGATCCAGTCCGTGTTCGACTTCGGCGACACCCTGGTCCGCTCGGTCATGGTGCCGCGGACCGACATCGTATTCATCGACTCGGGGTCCAGCCTCCGGCGCGCGATGTCGCTGTTCCTGCGCTCGGGATACTCGCGGATTCCGGTCATCGGGGAAGACACGGACCACATCCTGGGCATCGTCTACCTCAAGGACGTCGCTGCTGCGCTTCACAATCTCCGCCCCGGGGAGGTACTCCCCATCGTCGACGAACTGACGCGCGAGGTCCGCTATGTGCCGGACTCCAAGCCGGTCAGCGAGCTGCTCCGCGAACTCCAGGTGGAGTCAACCCACGTCGCCATCGTCATCGATGAATACGGCGGTACGGCCGGGCTGGTCACCCTCGAAGACCTCATCGAAGAAATCGTCGGCGAGATTGTGGACGAATACGACACGGAAAGCGCCGAGGCAGTGCCGCTGGGCGAGGGAACCTTTCGCGTCAGCGCCCGCATGAGCATCGATGACCTCGGCGAGCTCTTCGACCTCGAGCTCGATGACGACGAAGTGGACACGGTGGGCGGACTGCTCGCCAAGGCGCTCGGACGAGTGCCGATTGTCGGCAGCACCGTCCAGGTGCACGGCCTCGCCCTCCGTGCCGACCGGCTGGAGGGCCGGCGGAACCGCGTCAGCCACATCATCGCGGCCGCCGTTCCAAACGGCGCCGTTCCCAACGAAACCGACCTTGAAGACCTCTTCGACGAGGCCGCACCAATCCAACAGGGAGTTCCACGTGAGCAAGCAGAATAAGTCCGACGGCGAAGCTGCCTACGGCGGCTACCGCGCCGGGTTCTCGGTGTTGGTGGGACGCCCCAACGCCGGAAAGTCCACCCTCACCAACGCGCTGGTGGGCAAGAAGGTCGCCATCACCTCGGCCAAGCCGCAAACGACCCGGCACACCATCCGCGGCATCGTCCATCGGGACGACGCCCAGCTGATCCTGGTTGACACGCCCGGGCTGCACCGCCCACGCACCCTGCTGGGCAAGCGCCTCAACCAGCTCGTCGCCGATACCCTCGCCGAAGTCGACGCGATCGGTTTCTGCCTGCCGGCCAACGAGAAGATCGGCCCGGGGGATAAGTTCATAGCCGCGCAGCTCGCCGCCGTCGGCAACAAGCCGGTCATCGCCATCGTGACGAAGGCCGACCTCGTGGACCGTCAGGCACTGACGGAACAGCTTCTCGCCGTGGCGGCACTGGGACGCTCAGTATTGGGTGAGGAGGGCTGGAAGGACATCGTTCCCGTCTCCGCTACGGACGGCTTCCAGGTGAAAACAGTGGCCGACGTGCTGATCGGCCACATGCCGCCGTCACCGCCGCTGTATCCGGACGGGCACCTGACGGACGAGCCCGAAGCGGTGATGGTCGCGGAACTCATCCGCGAAGCCGCCCTCGAGGGCGTCCGGGACGAGCTGCCGCACTCCCTGGCCGTCGTCGTCGACGAAATCGTCCCCCGCGAGGGCCGGCCCGAGGACAGCCCGTTCCTCGATGTCCGGGTCAACCTCTATGTTGAACGGTCCTCACAGAAAGCCATCATCATCGGCAAGGGCGGCGCACGCCTCCGGGAAGTCGGCACCACCGCGCGCAAGGGAATTGAGGCGCTGCTGGGGACCCGTATCTACCTGGACCTGCACGTCAAAGTGGCCAAGGACTGGCAGCGGGATCCGAAGCAGCTCGTGAAGCTCGGTTTCTGAGCAGAGGTCCTGACAGCCTTTCCCGGCCGGGGATTTCCGGCCTCACAGGCGCAGCTGTTGGCGGGTCCGGGAACGGGCCCGCCGCCCCCGCCAGCGCGCCCACCGGCATTTTCCCAGATTCGGGCACTAATATGAGCGAACTCCCGTTCGTGAAGGAAGGCCCCACAATTGGTTCGACCCCGTGAAGACCGTGCAGACGGAACCGGCCCGCCGGTTCGGTCAACCGCCGCTGCCCGGCACACGGAAGATCCTGCCGTCGGCCCGGCCCGCCATCTCTGCGCCGTCCGGCGGCCACCCACCTGGCTGAAGATCGGCACGGCCGTCGTCGCGGTCCTGCTCGTGGGTGTCCTCGCGTTCGGCGGCTACTGGGTCATCCGGCTGCAGGGAAATATCACCAAGTCCCCGCTGAGCGCAGGCAGCAACAAGACCGAGGCCCCTGTGGATGAGTCCAGGGGCAGGATGCAGATCCTTGTCCTCGGCTCCGACACCCGCGACGGAAAGAACGCGCAATACGGCAGCGCCGAGGACTCCACCGGCTACGGGCACTCAGATGTCATGATGCTGCTGGACATCTCGGAGGACAACAAACGCGTGAACGTCATCAGCTTCCCCCGTGACCTCCTGGTCGACATTCCGAAATGCAAGGACCAGAAAACCGGCACCCAGTACCCGGCCCAGAAAAACGTGATGATCAACGCGGCGATGTCCGAGGCGGGCATCGGCTGCGCCGTGGATACCGTGAACAAGCTCACCGGCCTGGAAGTTGACCACTTCATGATGGCGGACTTCACCGCCGTCAAGGAACTCTCCAACACCGTGGGCGGCGTGGAAGTCTGCATTAGCGACGCGGTGTACGATCCCGATTCGAGGCTCCGGCTGCCCAAGGGCACATCCTCTGTCCAGGGGGAGCAGGCACTGTCGTTCCTGCGCACCCGCCACGCCTTTGCGGACGGCGGTGACCTCGGCCGGATCAAGGCCCAGCAGGGCTTCCTGTCCTCGCTGACTCGCAAGCTGAAGGATGACGGCACGCTGTCCAGCCCGGCCAAGATGCTTGAGATCGCCGATGTCGTCACCAGGAACCTCACCATTGACGACGGGCTGGCCTCCATCCCGACGCTGCTGACTGTAGGCAACCGGATCAAGAACATCGACGTCGGCAAGGTTGCGTTTGTGGCGGTACCGACCGTCCCGGCGGAAATTGACCCGAACCGCCTGCAGACGGCGGAGCCTGCCGCTTCCCAGCTCTTCGCCGCCATGCGCAAGAACGTGGACCTGACGGATCCGACGGCGCCGAGCGGCCCTGCCGCACCCAGCGCCGAGCCGGCGCCCAGTGCCCCGGTCCCGGCCCCGGCCTACGACAAGTCGCTGCAGCCGGTCACTGTCGCCAACGGCTCCGGCGTCCCGGCGCGGTCACTGGAGATCATGCAGGCGCTCATGGCCGGGGGCTTCACCCAGCTCGGTGAGCTGGCGGCCAGGCCTGTGGCGACGACGGCCGTCTACCACGATGCGGCGTCCGCCGATGTGGCCGCCGACGTTGCCGCGCTGCTGGGGATTCCCGCAGCCCAGGTGCTGCCGGCCGCCGGGGTCACGGGTGTCCAGGTCTATCTGGGCAGCGACTTCGCGAGCGGCACCAAGACCGGCGATGCCGCAGTGGACCTGCCCGCGGACATCGTCAACCAGACGGCCGGGGACACGGTCTGCCAGCAGGCCAACCCGGCGTTGATCGTGGGCTGAGCTGCTCGGCGGAAGACCCCGTCCGGATTTGAACTGGTCCCCGAAAGTTGGACTGGCCAAGTAAGAGCTTAAGCCGCGAGGGCCTGGGTCCGGTATTGCACCGGGCTCAGTCCCTGCAAGTTTTCTTTGATCCGATCCTGGTTGTACCAGCGGATGTATTCCTTCAGTTGCGCCGACAGTGCGTCGGTGCTGAGGAACCGGACGCGGTGGAAGAGCTCTTCCTTGAGATGTCCGAAGAAGTTCTCCATCACGGCGTTGATGCTCCTTTAGTTGTCAACCCGCGATTTCACCGGTTCCGGGGTTGGTTTTGATGAGGTGGTAGACCTCGCGGATGACGTAGCGTTTGAGACATCGGATGATGTCGCGTTTGGACTTTCCCTCCCCGGTTCTGCGGGCAACGTAGGCGA
>JAODMS010000218.1 GCA_025464925.1 Arthrobacter sp. | reverse complement strand
TTGGACCGGGCACCGGGCTTGGCCATATCGACCAGTTCCCGGTTCGCGACGACGGTACCGAGCGCCAAACCGTTCTGGCGCAGCAGCGGGTCCCGGACGTTGCCCACGAACTGAACCTCAAGCTGGGGATGAGCGGCCGGTGAGCTGGTACTCTGCCCGAGGGCGGCGTCCACGGCAGGCCAGAATCCCGCGTACCATTCTTCGAAATCGCCGAAGAAGTCGCCGCGGGCGTTGGCCTCACCGCGGGCATAGATCCGCACGGCGCCGGCGGCCTGGAGGCGGGTGTCGATGGCCTTGGGCACTTCCTGGTAGGTTCGCGCCCAGTCCTTGTTGCCGTTGCCGAAGACCGTGTACCGCACCCCGGCGAGGCTCCCCGGCTGCAGGCCTTCGGTCCAGGCCACGAATTTTCGGGCGTTGTCCGGCGGCTGCCCCTCGTAGGAGGACGTCACGATGGCGACGAGCCCCTCCGTTGGCAGCCCTCCGGCCGCCTCGTCGAGCGGGCCGATTGTGGGGCTGTAGCCGCGCCGCCCGGCGTCGTTGGCGAGGCGCTGGGCGAAGTCCTTGGACGTGCCTGCATTGGAACCGTAGAGCACCCGGATCGGGACGCCGTTGGGCGCGGCGACCGCCGCGGCGGCGTCGGCCTGTCGTGCCTGTTCGAGGTCGGCCCGGGGGCCGGCTGCGATGGTGACGTCCCGCCTGCGCGCGTGGATGAACAGCCCTTCAGGCTTCATGGTCAGCGTGTGTTTGATCTGCAGCTCATAGCCCGGGCCCGCCGCCGTGATCTCGAAGCGCTGCAGGAGCTTGGCCAGGAAGAGCATGGCCTCCTGCAGGGCAAATCCCCGGCCGATGCAGGAGCGCTGCCCGTTGCCGAAAGGCTTCCAGGCATTGGCAGGGATTGCCCCGGCCCGTTCCGGGGAGAACCGGTCCGGATCGAAGGTCCCGGCGTCCTCACCCCAGGCCGCGCGGTCCCGGTGCAGCTGCGGGATCAGGACCATGATGGTCTGGCCCGCGGATACCTCGTAGCGTCCGCCGAGTGTCGTGTCCTCGAACGGAGCGACGGTGAACGCCGGGGCGGTAGGCCACAGACGCAGCGTTTCCTTCAGGATCTGGTCCAGGTACCCAAGCCGGGGCAGGTGCTCGAATTGGGCGCTTTCGGTACCAAGGACTTCGTCCACCACGGCGTGCGCCCTGGCCAGGAAGTCCGGATGGCGCAGCAGTTCGTAAAGCGTGAAGGACAGCAGGCCACTGGTGGTCTCATGCCCGGCAATCAGGAAGGTGACCATCTGATAGCGGATGTTTTCATCAGATAACCGCTCACCGGTGTCCGGATCCGCCGCGTTGAGCATGGTGTCCAGGATGTCCTCGCCGCCCGCCGGGCTGGGATTGCGCCGCCGCTCGCTGATGATCTGCTCGGCGACCTCGGACATCAGGGCGTTGTCTTCCTCGAGCTGGTGCCGTCTGCGCAGCATGATCTTGTTCTGCACCGGGAGTCTGCGCGCTCTGTCCTGCGATTCGGCCAGAGCGCGGACCATGGCGCCGATGAAGGGATGCATCTCGTCCTGGTAGAGGCTGTTGAACCGGTAGCTGAACGAGCACAGGGCGATGGTGTCCAGTGTCAGGCGGGTGGTGTTGTCCGGAACGTCGACCCGGGCCGTGGGGCCGAGCCTCTCCCACCTGAGCAGCAGCTGCTCGGCGATGTCGTCCATGCCATCGAACATCCGTTTCAGCGCGGCCGGCCGAAGGCCGGCATCAGGATCCGGTGTGCCTTCTGCCAGTTGGGTTCCTGTGTTTCTGCGGTGAACAGGCCGTCGCCGGTGAATAGCCGCACCTGCCGGAGGGCATTGCCCAGCACCTTGCCAAAACGGGATTCGTCGCACACCTCATTGACGAGCTCCTGGGAGGAGACGGCGACGATGCTGCGGTTGAAGAACTCAAAGCGGACGATGGGACCGTACTGCTCGGCCACCTCCACCAATCCCAGGACTCCTTGCTGGAATCGATATCGGGCAGGTTGCCGACCACCGGCCGCGGGGGAGGCTGGGGAATGGGAATGTTGGGCGAAGCCATGAGCCCTCCTAGGCGATCGCCAAGGCTTACAAGCACCATCTTCTGCCTGGCCGGAAAAGACACTCAAGCCTGCGCGACGCCCCGGGCAGGGCCCTGGCGCTATAGGTCCGATGACGTCCCGGATGGGCCGAAGCGGTGGCGGATGTGCCGGCGGTCGGAGCGGGCCTGCCAGAATTCAACCTCGCGTGGCCGGACGGCGTAGAGCTGCCAGTCCGGGTTGTCGGCACCGTCCGCGCCGGGCCGGGCGTGCCAGTCGGCCGCGGATGCCTCGGCGGACAGCTCCACCACCGGGCCGGCGACCCGGACCTGTCGGCCCTGATGCTGCCAGTAGAAGTTCAGCGCGGCCTGCGGATTCTCCGCGAGCTCTTTCCCCTTCCGGGAGGTGCGGGACGTTGCAACGTGCCAGCCGTCGTCGTCGATGTTCTTCAGGATCAGCATCCGGGAGGACGGCCGGCCGAGTGCATCGGCTGTCGCCAGGCTGCAGGCGTTCGGCTGCGGAACGCCTGCGGCCAGCGCTTCGTCGAGCCACTGCCGGAACAGCTCCGCAGGATCAGCGGGGGCGGCAGCCGGATCGAAATCCGGGAGCTTGTCGGGGAAATCGGGCAGGGAGCGCAGGTACTCGCGGAAGGAATCGCTCATGCCCCCCACTCTAACCGCCGCGAGATGGCACCTCCGGCAGCGGTCCGGAAAAACGCTCCGGAGAAACACTGCCGCGAAATGCCATCTCGCGTGTGGCGGCGTTAGCCCGCATACTCCCGCACGCCGTCAAGCTCGCCGTCCAGCGCCAGCAGCTGGCGCTCGACCGCGGACGGCGCCGTGCCGCCCTGGGAGTTGCGGCTGTTGAGCGAGCCTTCGGTGCTGAGGACGGTACGGACCTCCGGCGTCAGGTGCTCCGAGATGGCGGCGTATTCCTCGTCGGTCAGGTCCCAGAGCTCGACGCCGCGGCTTTCGGCCTGCTTGACCGCGGCGCCGGAGAGCTCGTGCGCCTCACGGAACGGAACACCCTGCCGGACGAGCCATTCGGCAATGTCCGTGGCCAGCGCGAAGCCCTGCGGAGCCAGCGACTCCATCCGCCCGGTGTTGAACGTCAGGGTCGCGATCATGCCGGACACGGCCGGCAGCAGGACCTCCAGGGTGTCGGCCGCGTCGAAGACCGGTTCCTTGTCCTCCTGCAGGTCCCGGTTGTACGCGAGCGGCAGGCCCTTGAGCGTGGCCAGGAGCCCGGTCAGGTTGCCGATCAGCCGGCCGGCCTTTCCGCGCGCCAGTTCCGCCACATCCGGGTTCTTCTTCTGCGGCATGATCGAGGAGCCGGTGGAGTAGGAATCGTGCAGGGTCACGAAGGAGAACTCCTTGGTAGCCCACAAAATGACTTCCTCCGAGACCCGGGAGAGGTCAACGCCGATCATGGCCGTGATCCAGGCGAACTCGGCGAAGACGTCGCGGGAGGCAGTGCCGTCGATCGAGTTGTGCGTGGCCGAGAAGAAGCCCAGCTCCGCCGCCACGGCCTCGGGGTCCAGGCCCAGCGAGGAGCCCGCCAGGGCGCCCGAACCGTAGGGGGAAATCCCCGCGCGCTTGTCCCAGTCCGCCAGCCGCTGCACATCGCGCAGCAGCGACCAGGCGTGGGCCAGCAGGTGGTGGCTGAGCAGGACCGGCTGGGCGTGCTGGAGGTGGGTCCGTCCGGGCATGGCCACCCCGCGGTGCTCCTTGGCCTGGCCGATCAGCGCATCAATGGTGGCAAGGACGCCGCGGGCGATGATCCGGGCGTGGTCACGCAGGAACATGCGGCCGAGGGTGGCCACCTGGTCATTGCGCGACCGCCCCGCCCGGAGCTTGCCGCCGAGCTGGGTGCCGGCCCGCTCGATGAGCCCGCGTTCCAACGATCCGTGGACGTCCTCGTCGGACTCCGCAGGGGTGTAGGCGCCGGAGGCGACGTCCTCGTCCAGCCGGGTGAGGGCGTCGAGCATGCCTTCCAGCTCGGCGTCGTCCAGCAGCCCGGCCTTGTGCAGCACCCGGGCGTGCGCCTTGGAGCCGGCGATGTCGTAGCGGGCCAGCCGCCAGTCAAAATGCGTGGACTTGCTCAGTGCCGCAAGGGCGTCTGCGGGGCCGCCGGCGAAGCGGCCGCCCCAGAGGGTGCCTTCGTTGGTCCCTCGTTCTCCCGGGTTCTGCTCAGCCACGGGAGCTACGCTCCTGCGGAGCGCAGGTCACGGCGGGCGGCGACCTTGGAGGACATGCCCCACAGCTCGATGAAGCCCTTGGCCTGTGACTGGTCGAAGGTGTCGCCGGTGTCGTAGGTGGCGAGGTCGAAGTCGTAGAGCGAGGTATCGGAGCGGCGTCCGTTGACGATGGCCTGGCCGCCGTGCAGGACCATGCGGATGTCGCCGGAGACGTAGCGCTGGGTGTCTTCGATAAAGGCGTCCAGGGAGCGCTTGAGCGGGGAGAACCACTGGCCGTCGTAAACCAGCTCGGCCCAGCGCTGGCCGACGGTCGCCTTGAAGCGGGCCTGCTCGCGTTCGATCGTGATGTCCTCGAGGTGCTTGTGCGCGGTGATCAGCGCCATGGCGCCGGGCGCCTCGTAGACCTCGCGGGACTTGATGCCCACCAGGCGGTCCTCGACGACGTCGATGCGGCCCACGCCCTGGGCGCCGGCGCGGCGGTTCAGTTCCTGGATGGCCCGCAGCGGGCTGACCTTGATGCCGTCGATGGCGACCGGCACGCCGGCCTCGAAGGAGATGGTGACCTCGTCCGGTGCTGACGGAAACTCCGGGGTGGCGGTGTAGTCGTAGATGTCCTTGGTGGGGGCGTTCCAGATGTCCTCAAGGTAGCCGGTCTCGACGGCGCGGCCCCAGACATTCTGGTCGATCGAGTACGGGTTTTTCTTGGTGGTCTCGATCGGCAGCCCCTTGTCCTCGGCGAAGGCGATGGCCTTGTCGCGGGTCAGGGCGAGGTCGCGGACGGGGGCGATGCACTTCAGGTCCGGGCCGAGCGTCTGGATGCCGACCTCGAAGCGGACCTGGTCGTTGCCCTTGCCGGTGCAGCCGTGGGCAACAGTGGTGGCGCCGAATTCGCGGGCGGCCTTGACCAGGTGCTTGACGATCACCGGGCGGGAGATGGCCGAGACCAGCGGGTAGTGGCCCTGGTAGAGGGCGTTGGCCTTCAGCGCCGGGACGCAGTATTCGTTGGCGAACTCGTCGCGGGCGTCGGCCACGTAGGCCTCGACGGCGCCGCAGCCCAGGGCGCGCTGGCGGATGGTCTCCAGGGACTCGCCGCCCTGTCCGACGTCGACTGCCACGGCGATGACCTCGGCGCCGGTGGCTTCACCGATCCAGCCTATGGCTACGGAAGTATCCAGGCCACCGGAGTAGGCCAGAACAATACGCTCAGTCACGGAAATGCTCCTTAGTTGTTCGGCGATGCTAGGTGAAGCACCGACTTGATCCACAGTCTACTGCATGAGTATTCACTACTACTAAATTTTATGCGAGCTGCCCCTCCTTTTATTGGCTGGTGCCGGCTTCCTCGGCAAGCTGCAGGAACCGGGCGGCGAGGGTGGCGCCGCCAAGCGGGTCCCGGGCGACCAGCATCACGGTGTCGTCCCCGGCGATGGTGCCCAGGATGGACGGCATCACGGAGTGGTCGATCGCGAGGGCCAGGAAGTTCGCCGCGCCGGGCGGGGTTCGAAGCACCACGATGTTGGCGGAGGCTTCGGCGGTGACCAGCAGTTCCCCGCACAGCCGCGCGAGCCGGGCGTCGAGGATTTCCTGGGTGACGCCGCTCTTGGCCGCACGCTCCCCGCCCTCCCCCGGCACGGCGTAGACAAGCACCCCGTCCTTGCTGCGGACCCGCACCGCGCCCAGTTCCACCAGGTCCCGGGACAGCGTCGCCTGGGTGACCTGGACGCCGTCGTCCGCCAGCAGCGCCGCCAGCTCTGCCTGCGAGCGGACAGACTCGCCGGTCAGGATCGCGGCGATCCGCGCCTGCCGTGCGGTCTTGGTGGCCGGGCTGGCCCCCGGGGAGGCGGGCTGGACGGACATCAGGCGGGCCCGGCCGGCGCCAGCCCGGAAGTCGGCGGCAGTCCGTCCACGACGGCCAGGCCGGAGCGGTGCAGAAGCCAGGCCATAAGGGCCTTCTGCGCGTGGAGCCGGTTCTCCGCCTCGTCCCAGACGAGCGACTGCGGGCCGTCAATGACCTCCGCCGCGATCTCGTAGCCGCGGTACGCCGGAAGGCAATGGAGCACGACGGCGTCCGGCGCCGCGAGCTGCATCGCCGCTTGGTCGACGGCGTAGCTGCGGAAGAGCCGGAGGCGGGCTTCCTTCTCATCCTCCTGGCCCATCGACACCCAGGTGTCGGTGGCAACGACGTCGGCGCCCAGGAGCGCTTCGGCAGGATCCACGGTGACCAGCACCGAGCCGCCGGTCTCCGTCGCACGGTCCTCGGCTTCGGCGATGATTGCCGCCGATGGCAGGTAGCCAGCGGGTCCGGCGATGCGGACATGCATGCCCGCGGTGGCGCCGGCCAGCAGGTAGGAGTTGGCCATGTTGTTGGCGGAGTCGCCGAGGTAGCTCATGGTCAGTCCCTGGAGGGAGCCCTTGTGCTCCTTGATGGTCAGCAGGTCAGCCAGCAACTGGCACGGGTGGTAGTCGTCGCAGAGGGCGTTGATCACCGGAACGCGCGAATTCGCGGCCATGGCAACGAGCCCGGCGTGCGCGCCGGTCCGCCACACGATGGTGGAGACCATCCGCTCGAGGACCTTCGCGGTGTCCTCCACGGATTCCTTATGGCCGATCTGCGCCTCGCCGGGATTGATGATGAGGGCATTTCCGCCCAGGTCGGCAATTCCGGTGGCAAAGGAGACACGGGTCCGGGTGGAGGTCTTGTCGAAGATGACCGCCGCGGTCTTGCGGCCGCTTCCCGGTGCGGCGAAGGGCTGCACGCTGTACGGCGCTGCCTTCATCCGGAGGGCAAGATCGAGCACTTCGGCTTGCTCGGCCGGGCTGAGGTCGGTGTCCTTGAGGAAATGGCGGGTCCCGGAGGCGGGAGTCACAGTCATCGGAGTCACAGTGCGTCCTTTGCGGTCTGGAGGAGGGCCGGCAGCGCTGCGAGGAAGCGGTCGGCCTGTTCGGTGCTGAGGATCAGGGGAGGCGCGAGGCGGATCGTGTGCGGCCCCGGGCTGTTGACGATGTAGCCGGCGTCGAGGCCAGCGGCCACGACGCCGGGAGCGACGTCGGCGTCCAGATCGAAGCCGATCAGCAGCCCTTCGCCGCGGACCTCGGTGACACCGTCAATCCCGGCGAGTCCGGCGCGCAGGTGCTCCCCCAGGTCCCGGACATGGTCCAAAAGGTGCTGGCTTTCGAGAATGTGCAGGGTGGCCAGGGCAGCCGCGGTGGCCACCGGGTTGCCGCCGAAGGTGGTGCCGTGCTGGCCCGCGGTCAGGAGCGAGGAGGTGTCCGGTCCGAAGGTCACGAGGGCGCCGATCGGGAACCCGCCACCCAGGCCCTTGGCGAGGGTCACGGCGTCGGGCACGATCCCGGCGTCCTCGCTGGCCAGCCATCTGCCGGTGCGGCCGATGCCGGTCTGGACTTCGTCGAGGATCAGCAGGGCTCCGGCCTCGCTCGTGGCTTCGCGGGCGGCTCGCAGATAGCCGGCGGGCAGCGGGCGGACGCCAGCCTCGCCTTGGATCGGCTCAAGGAAGACGGCGGCAACGGTGTCGTCCACCGCGGCGCGGAGCGCCTCGATATTCCCGAAGGGGATGTGCACGACGCCGGCCGGAAGAGGCTCGAACGGCGCCCGGTACGCCTCTTTCGCGGTGAGCGCAAGGGCGCCCATGGTGCGGCCGTGGAAGGCCCCTTCCAGCGCGACGATCTTGGTCCGGGGCGTGCCGTCGGCCTCCGTGCTGGAGGCGGCGGCGGCCGGACGGGTGTTGCGGCGCGCCAGCTTGAAGGCGGCCTCGACGGCCTCGGTTCCGGAGTTGGCGAAGAAGACCTTGGACCCGGCGGGGGCTTTGCTTAGCTCGAGCAGTTTCTCGGCGAGCGCGATCTGCGTGGGGCTCGTGAAGAAGTTGGAGACATGCCCCAGGGTGGCCAGCTGGCTGGAAACCACCGAGGTGACAAACGGGTGGGCGTGGCCGAGGGCGTTGACGGCAATGCCGCCGAGCAGGTCAAGGTATTCCTTGCCGTCGGCGTCCCACACCAGGCAGCCGGAGCCACGGACCAGGACGCGCTGCGGGGTGCCGAAGACGCCCATGAGCGAAGCCGAGTACCGGGCCAGCCAGTCCGCGCCGGTGGCGTGGCCACGGGTCCCGATCATCCCCAACAGCTCCCCCTCCCCGCCGGCTCGGACGGGGACCCCGGCTGCTGTGGGCTCATCGACCGGGGATTTTTCCAGCTGGTTCATGACTTTACCTCCTCATCCGGGACGATCTGCGTGCCGATGCCTGCCGTCGTGAAAGTTTCCAGCAACATCGAGTGCGGCAGCCGGCCATCGACGATGTGGGCGCGCGCCACTCCGCCATCCACGGCCTTGAGGCAGGCCTCCATCTTCGGGATCATGCCGGACTCGAGTCCCGGCAACAGCTTGCGCAGCTCCGACGCCGTCAGCGAGGAGATCAACGAGGAGCGGTCCGGCCAGCTGGCGTAAAGCCCCTCGACGTCGGTCAGGATTACCAGCTTCGAGGCGCCGAGCGCCTCCGCGAGGGCCGCGGCCGCGGTGTCCGCATTGACGTTGAGGACCTGGCCGGTGGTCTGCGCCCGTTGGGTGCCCGCGATACCCCCCTCGTCGGCGATTTCCGGAGCGACCGTAGAGATCACGGGAATCCGCCCGGCGGCGAGGATGTCCAGGATGCCCTCCGGGTTCACGCCGATGACCTCGCCCACCAGGCAGAGGTCCACTACTTCACCGTCCACCACGGTGCCCGTGCGGACGGCACGGAGCAGGCCGCCGTCCTCCCCGGACATGCCGACGGCGTAGGGGCCGTGGGAGTTGATCAGGCCGACAAGCTCACGGCCGACCTGGCCCGTCAGGACCATGCGCACCACGTCCATGGCCTCCGGCGTGGTGACGCGCAGCCCGCCCTTGAATTCGGATTCGATGCCGAGCCGGCTGAGCATCGCGTTAATCTGCGGTCCGCCGCCGTGTACCACGACCGGGTGGATGCCGACGTGGTGGAGGAAGACGACGTCCTCGGCGAAGGCGCGGCGGAGCTCGTCATTGACCATGGCGTTGCCGCCGTACTTGATCACCATGGTGGTCCCGGCGAAGCGCTGGATCCAAGGCAGCGCCTCGATGAGGGTTCCGGCCTTGCTCTGGGCGTCGCTCATGGATGTGGTCTCACGTGTCTGGGTGTTCATGCTGCCGTCCCTCCGGGGGGCTCTGTCGAGGTGTGGGCCGAAGCGCCTGGTCCGAAGTGACTAGCTCGAGTAGGCGCTGTTTTCCTCGACGTACTCGTGCGTGAGGTCGTTGGTCCAGATGGTGGCCTCGGCCCCACCGGCCTGCAGGTCGATCTCGACGAGGACATCACGCGGCTCCAGGTCCACGAGGCTGCGGTCCTCGCCGATGCTGCCGTTCCGGCAGATCTGCACGCCGTTCATGGCCACGTTCAGCTGGTCCGGATCGAAGGCGGCGTCCGTGGTGCCGACCGCGGACAGCACACGGCCCCAGTTGGGGTCCTTGCCGAAAATGGCGGTCTTGAAGAGGTTGGAGCGGGCGACGGCGCGGCTGACGATTTCTGCGTCCCGCTCGCTGGCGGCGTTGAAGGTGCGGATGGCGATGTCGTGGCTGGCGCCTTCGGCGTCGTTGATCAGCTTGCGGGCCAACTCCGCGCAGACCTGCGTTACGCCGGCGCCGAATTCCCCGGCGGAGGGGATGGCGCCTGATGCTCCGGAGGCGAGGAGCACCACGGTGTCGTTGGTGGACATGCAGCCGTCGGAGTCAGTCCGGCTGAAGGTGACACGCGCGGCGTCGCGGAGCACGACGTCGAGCATTTCAGGCTGGACGTCCGCGTCCGTGGTGAGGATAACCAGCATGGTGGCGAGCCCGGGGGCGAGCATGCCGGCTCCCTTGGCCATGCCGCCGATGGTGAATTCGTTTCCCTCGGCGTCCCTGCCGGTAAACACGGCCTCTTTGGATACCGAGTCGGTGGTCATAATGGCGGTCGCCGCACCGGCTCCGCCGTCCACGCTCAGCGCGGCCGCGGCGACGCCGATCCCGGGAACGATCTTGTCCATCGGTAGCTGCTCGCCGATCAGGCCCGTGGAACAGACGAGAACGTCGGTGGCGGAGACCCCGAGCACTTCTGCGGTCTTCTCGGCGGTGGTGTGGGTGTTCTGGAAGCCCTGCGGGCCGGTGCAGGCGTTGGCCCCGCCGGAGTTGAGGACGACGGCGTCCGCCCGGCCGTCCTTGATGACTTCCCTGGACCAGTGAACCGGTGCTGCTGCCACCCGGTTGGAGGTGAACACGGCCGCGGCGGCCTTGGACGGGCCGTCGTTGACGACGAGCGCGAGGTCCGGGGCGCCGGAGGCCTTCAGGCCCGCCGTGATTCCGGCGGCCCGGAATCCCTTGGATGCGGTGATGCTCACGGTGCGACTCCCTGCAGTTCGAGGCCGGCGGTTTCCGCCAGGCCAAGGGCAATGTTCATGGACTGCACGGCCCCGCCGGCGGTCCCCTTGGTCAGATTGTCGAGCACGCAGCTAACGATCACGCGGCCGGTGTGCGCATCGAGCGCCAGCTGCATCACGGCATGGTTGGATCCCTGCACGGACTTGGTGGAGGGCCACTGGCCTTCGGGAAGCAGGTGGACGAACGGCTCGTCGTCGTAGGCCTTGGTCCAGGCGCGGCGCAGTTCGTCAGCGGTGACGCCCGGCCGGACCCTGGCGGTGGCCGTGGTGAGAATGCCCCGGCTCATGGGAGCCAGCGTCGGCGTAAAGGAAACGGTGACCGGCGCGCCCGCGGCCTTGGCGAGTCCCTGTTCAATCTCCGGCGTGTGCCGGTGTCCGCCGCCCACGCCGTAGGGGCTCATGGAGCCCATGACCTCGGCGCCGATCAGGTTGACCTTGGCGGCTTTTCCGGCCCCGGAGGTGCCGGAGGCGGAGACGATGACGACATCCTCCCCCAGGAGCAGGTTGTCGCTGAAGCCAGGGGTGAGGGCCAGCAGCGCCGACGTCGGGTAGCAGCCCGGAACGGCGATCCGGGTGGCGCCGCGGAGGGCTTCGCGCTGTCCGGGGAGCTCCGGGAGTCCGTACGGCCAGGTTCCGGCGTGCGCCGATCCGTAGAACTTCTCCCAGGCGGCCGGGTCTTCGAGGCGGTGGTCGGCGCCGGCGTCGATGACGACGGTGCCGGCCGGCAACTGCGCCGCGATCTCCGCGGACGCACCGTGCGGAAGGGCCAGGAACACGACGTCGTGTCCGGACAGAACCTCGACAGTGGTCTCTTCCAGGATCCGGCCGGCCAGGCCATGGAGATGCGGCTGCAATTCGCCTAGTCTGGAACCGGCGTTGCTGTGGGCCGTGATGGCGCCGATCGAAACGTCGGGATGACCGGCAAGGAGCCGCAGCACCTCACCGCCGGCATAACCGCTCGCGCCTGAAACGGCAACAGAAATAGTCATGAGCACGACTATACAGCAAGAGTATGCATGGATGTCGATATTTATGCATCGAAGGGCCGTGTCCGGATTCTCGGGCGAGTATGCTGGGCTGAGGGTGATTTACTCCGAGCAGTCGCGCATGTCGGCTGCAGCGTTGCCCGTAACTGTTACGAGGCACGCCCCAGATGACCCTCACCACCCCTGCATCGACAGTGCGCCCGGTAAGCCGCGTCCGGCAACCCAACGCCGTCGTCCTGAGCTACTCGGAACTTCTCAAGAGCGTGAAGGCTGCCGGCCTCCTCGAACGACGCGTCGGTTTCTACATCACGGTGTTTTCCGTCCTGGTGCTCCTGATGACCGCCACCTGGTTGGGCTTCGCGCTGATCGGTGACAGCTGGTTCCAGCTCCTGATCGCGGCAGCCATCGGTATCCTCTGCACCCAGCTGAGCTTCCTGGCCCACGAGGCAGGGCACCGCCAGATCTTCGCCTCCCGCCGCGCCAATGACTGGGCCGCGCGGCTGCTCGCCACCTCGGTGGCCGGCATCAGCTACTCCTGGTGGGAGCAGAAGCACGGGGCGCACCACAACCACCCCAACGTCATTTCCAAGGATCCGGACATCGCCACCGGTGCGATCGCCTTCCACGCCGAAGGCGCAGCCACCCGGCAGGGACGGTTCTCCTTCCTGACCCGCAAGCAGGGCTGGTTCTTCTTCCCCCTGCTGTTCCTCGTGGGCCTGGGCCTCCAGATCGATTCGATCAAGTTCATCTTCCGCCGCGCCAAGGTCGCGCACCGCTGGGTTGAAATCCCCATCCTGGCCGTCCGGTTGAGCTTGCTCCCGGTCCTTGCCTTCACCTTCCTGCCGGTGGGCATGGCGTTCGCCTTCATCGGCGTCCAGCTGGCCGTCTTCGGCTTCTACATGGGGGCGTCCTTCGCCCCGAACCACAAGGGCATGCCGGTCCTGCCGGCCGACAGCCGCGTGGATTTCTTCAGCCGCCAGGTCCTGACGTCCCGCAATATTTCCGGTGGCCGCTTCATGGACATCCTGCTTGGCGGCCTCAACCGCCAGGCCGAGCATCACCTGTTCCCGGACATGGCCCGTCCCCAGCTGGACAAGGCCGCCGTGATCGTCCGGGAATACTGCGCGAAGCACCAGGTCCCCTACACGGAAACGACTCTGCTGCAGTCCTACGGCATCATCGTCCGTTACCTCAATGACGTCGGCCTCGCCGCTGGTCGCCACTTCGAGTGCCCGATGGCAACCGTTACCCGCCGCTACTGACCGCCGCTTAGCCGCAACGGTTCGGAAGGTCCGGCCCAAGCCTCAGCCGCCGCGAGTTTCCGCGCCCTGAAGGGCGTAGTGAGGGTGTGGCATGATTTCAAAATGCGGAGCACTCCCCATTTTCTTTTGAATGATGTCCATGAGGTCAAACGCTTGATCCAGGAAAATCCGTGGGCGACCATAGTGTCGTCGACTCCAGGCGGGCTGGTAGCTAGCCACTATCCAGTCGTCCTTGAAGACGACACTGGAGATTCGATCAGCCTCGTCAGCCATGTCGGCCGTCCCGATGAGAAAGCACATGAACTCGGCCTCCACGAAGTACTTGTCATTATCCAGGGGCCTCACGGCTACATCTCGCCGAGCTGGTATCCGGAAGGGGACATTGTGCCCACCTGGAACCACGTCACCGCGCACCTGTGGGGCACACCGGAGATTCTCTCCGATGAGGAGAACTTCCGCGTCCTGGAGCAGCTGGTCGATTTGTTCGAGAGCGGCGTCGCCGAACCCAGGAGCCTCCGCCTTGACGAACAGGGAGCCCGGCGGATAGCCAGGGGAACAGTCGGCCTGCGGCTACGCGTCACGCGTTTTGATGCAAGGGCAAAGTTGAGCCAGAACAGACCGCCGGACGTCGTGTCCGGCATAATCGAGCATTTGGAGACGGGCACCGACTACGCCAACCCCAGCCTCGCCATGGAAATGCGCCGGGTACAGACCGACTAACTGTCCACCAGCCAGAGCCCTTTGCGCCGCCCAGACCCAGGCCCGGCCATCTTACGTCGCCGCCGCGGGAGCGATGTTGTGGTTGAGGCGGAAGACATTCTCGGGGTCATAGCGGGCCTTCACGGAGGCCAGCCGGTCATAATTCACACCATACGCGGCCCGCACGCGGTCGTGCTCCTGGTCTCCCAGGTTGTTCACATACACCGCTTCTTTGAGATACGGGCGCATCGCCTCGAAACAGCGGCGCGTCCAGTCGATATTGCGGTCAGAGTCGGCCGGGTCCTCCCACTGGGACAAAATCAAGAAATCGTACTGGCGATCGCGGTGGGCGAAGGCGGTGGCCGACGGGTCCACTCGGCTGGCCACTCCGGTCATCTGCTGTAACCCGATCCCGGTGTACGGTGACGGGCTTGTCGCCGCGAATTCCAGCAGCACCTCGATCGCTCCCTCCGTGAGGGTCTTGAGATAGCTTGACTTCCAGTAGTGTTGGCGGCCGGGCGGGAAATAGCCATCGGCGCTGCACTGGAATGTCCGGTACGGCAGCGGGGCAATCTCCCCTTCCACGGGGCGGCCAAAGCTCCGCAGCGGTTGGAGCACACGCTCTCCCTCGTCGGGCGAGCCGCAGTAGCACACGGATATCGAAACGGTGGGACGGCCCTCCGAATCGCAGGCCACCGAGCCAGCGGTGGACAGCTCATCCGGCGCCCCGCCCGCGAAGTCGTGATAGAACCGCAGCGCGTCTCGCGCCTGCTCCGGCGGGAAACTCAACCCACCCGCGATCACCGTAGTCACCGGGTGGAGCTGGTACATCAGCGCGGTGACCACGCCGAAATTGCCCCCGCCCCCGCGCAGGGCCCAGTAGAGGTCGTCATGCTCGGCAGCGCTCGCGGTGAGGAGCTCTCCGTCGGCGGTGACAACGTCGGCCGCGAGCACGTTGTCGCAGGCCAGGCCATACTTGCCGTTCAGCCATCCGAGGCCGCCGCCGAGTGTAAGGCCGGCGATGCCAGTGACCGAGACGTTCCCCAGGGTAGTGGCCAGCCCAAATGCTTGGGTCTCATGGTCGAACTCACCGAGCAGCAAGCCGGTTTGCGCCTGGGCCGTACGGCGGTCAGGATCGACGCGCATGCCCTTCATGCCAGAGAGGTCGAGCATCAGCCCGCCTTCGCACACCGCGGTACCGGCCACGCTATGTCCCCCGCTGCGGATCGACAGCGGCAATCGATGCGTGCGGGCGAAGCGCACGCCCTGTATGGCGTCGGCCACGCCGGCGCACCGGAGTACGACTGACGGCCGGCGATCAATCATGGCGTTGAAAACGCGGCGCACGCGATCGTAGTCCTCGTGGCCGGGGGCCAGCAGCTCTCCCCGTACCCGATCCGCCAGCTGGCGGATCACGCTCGCATCCGGAACTGCTCCGAGCTCGGCCCCTGATCCTTCCGGCATCCCCGGACCTCCGATCATTGGAGCCGATCTTGGCGCCTCGGGATGGAGATGTCAAGGACTTGAGACATTCCTCCCGGCCGGCACCTTCAACCGGTTTCCGCACTGGAGGTTCTCAGAACGAGCAGTTCCAGAATGGGGTGCGGGGAGCCTGTTCGGACCGTCCCCACCGAGAAGAGCAGCGGTCAGACCGTCCGATCACTTCGGCCGCCGAGCGTGGCTGTCCCGGGCCCGGGGAATTAGGTCACACGATTGGGTCTTTTTGATCCGGCCGGACGGGCCTACCGTGGACAGAGGGAGCAGCCCGCCCGGGCAGCCGAACCACGGAGGATTTTCCCATGACAACGCACGTCGCAGACTGCAGCGTTACCAACTGTTCCTTTAACGACCACTCCGCTTGCAACGCAGCCGCCATCACCGTCGGCGGCACGGAAGATCATGCATCCTGTGCCACCTTCATCGATACCGGCACCCATGGCGGGCTGCCGAAGGTTCTGGCCGACGTCGGAGCATGCCAGCGCTCCGAATGCGTCCACAATGACCATCTGATGTGCAAGGCATCCGAGGTCCATGTAGGCCCTGGCGCCGACAACGCGGACTGCCTCACCTACGCACATAGCTAAGCCGGAAAGCCCGGCAAGCGGCGGGCGCCTTCTCGAGGGACAAGCCGCGGAGCGCATGGTCGGAAAACATCCGAGATGCCACTCCGCGGCCGGCATTCCGGTCCTAGCTCTTGGATTCCTTAGGGTTGTCGGCCTCTTTGAGTTCGACTTCGGCCGTGGCCTGGATGAGCGCTAGAAGTTCAGGGTCCAGCCCGGGGGCAAATTCCTCCCGTCGTTCCGGGGACATCGCCATTGGGAAGCCTTCGGGCATAACGGCGGTGCTCAACTCGGTGCCGTCGTTGGAGGGGGATGCGCCACGGTACAGCTTGGATGCTTCGCTGGCGTTGTCCGCGCTGAACGTGTATTGGATGCTCTGGAGGCCCTTGTCCAGGAGCTTCTTGACTTCGGGGAACTGCTCGGCATTGGTTTTCGGGATGGGGAGCACCTTGCCCCAGTTCACGCCCAGGCTCTCGAGGGCTTTTGCGAAAGCATTTTCGTGCGCCTGGTCCCGCACTATCAGGTAAGCGATCGTGGACCGCGCGGCCGCGTTCTCGGTCATCTCATAGATCCGGCATTTCTGCAGCCGCCCGGTGGACTCCAGCATCAGGTTGTACAGCAGGTCCAGAACCAGGTTTCCGCTGTTATAGACATAGGAGCCGAGCCACGGATTCCCGGCGGCATCCACGGGCAGGGCCCCCTGGGCGCCGACGAGGTAGTGGTGGATGTTGCTGGTGTCCAGCGCGATTTTCAGGGGCGTAGCGCCCTTCGCGCCGGGCTGGTCCACGGGATCCGTCTTCTTGCCCTGGTATTCGGGGGATCCATCCAACAGACGCGAAATAGTGGTGCCGATGAGTTCCACATGGCTGATCTCTTCGGTGCCCACGCCCTGAAGAAGGTCCTTGTAGGGCTTGGACGCCGGGTCACCGCGGAAATTGATGCTCTGGAAGAGATACTGCATCATCGTGCGCATTTCGCCGAACTGCCCGCCCAGCCCTTCCTGGAGCGCATTGGCCGCCGCGGGATCCGGTTCATCGACGGCGATTTCATTAATCAACTGCTCAGTGTGCAAGTACAAGGTGGCTCCTCAAAACGGCGATGGATTGACACTCATGACGTCACTGCTGACCGCAACCGGGGCCGATCCTCAAGGACCGCTCACCCCGTCCTATACGGACTGGCGGGTGCTCAGCCTTCCCGGGGCCCTCCGGGCGAAGGACCTCCCCCTAGCCAACAATTACTAAGGTTGCTTATCATATGAGCGGCGGCGAAGGGCCGTCAAGGCCCTTATCCAGGGACTCAAGGAAAGAGACCCGGAAGAAATTCCTGCTTCCTAATCGGGCCGGACAACCTCGGCCGTTCGTGTTCTTACTGGTTGGTGAGGAACGTTGCGATTATTTCCGCCATGGGTTTGGCCTGAGTCCAGTGCAGGAAGTGTCCGCCTTCGAGCGTGACGATTTCGTGGCGTTTGACGTTTTTCAGCTGATTTGGCACCGCACCTGCTTTGGCGGATGTCGCAGGTGATCCGTCGTCTGGGATGAAGGCAAGAACGGGCAGCTCATCGGGATAGTGGACGCCCCTGAGAGCTTCCCTGATCCGCCGGGGCCCTCTCCGACGGTCTGGTGGACCTTGGTGGCCAGGACGATGTCGTCGCGGCGGGTCTCCGTGAGGGCTTTACCGACGATCTCTTCGGAGGATCCGGCACTGTAGACGTTAGCGGTGTCCCAGAAGTTGATGCCGAGATCGAGAGCCTGCGTGAAGAACGGCTTCGCGTCCTCCCACGGGAGGGCCCAGCTCCAGAACGGGACGGTGCCGTCGCCGAAGCCCATCGTGCCTAGGGCGATTCGGCTGACAGTGAGCCCTGAGGACCCGAGTTTCGTGTATTCCATTGCCTGTCTTTCGGTTGTGGTCGGCGTTTAGTCGTCCATGGAGGCATGGGCCTCGTCGTGACGTTCGCTGCGTGGGGAGCGTGTTGGCAGCGGGGGCTAGGCCTGGGAGGTGGGCATGGCCCACAGTTCCGCAATGGAGGACCGGCGGGGGCGGGTGACCATGAAGGCGATGCTGTCGGCAATGTCCTCCGGCTGCAGCGGCTCGGGGATGGCGTCCGAGGCGGCGGGCTCGTTCCGGACCGTCTCGCTGTTGTGTGAGACGAGCTCGGTGTCGACCGCCCCGGGCTCGAGCACACCGACGCGGACGTGTTTCTGGGTGACCTCTTGGCGCAAGGCCTCGGTGAAACCGTTCACGCCGAACTTGGTCATGTTGTAGACGCCGAAGTTCGCCCACGCCTGCCGCCCTGCGATCGAGGAGATGTTCACAATGTTGGCCACTTCCCGCAGCCCGTCCTTCGCCGCGAGCAGGTGCGGCAGTGCCGCATTAGTCATGTAGAGCAAGCCGTTCTGATTGACGGAGATCATCCGCTCCCATTCCCCAATGTCGGCACCAACGATTGGACCAAGGAGCATGAGGCCGGCGTTGTTGATCAGGATGTCGAGCCGTCCGAAGTGATCGACAACGGTCGCTACCGCCCGCTCGGCCTGGGTGCGGTCGGTGATGTCTGCTTCGACAGCCAAGCGGTGCCGCCGGCGGCTTCGATGCCGGACACCAGCGTGTCGAGCCGGTCTTTGCGGCGGGCGACGACGGCGACGGATGCGCCGTGCCCGGCGAGGCTGCGGGCGGTCGCCGCTCCGATGCCGCTGCTGGCGCCTGTGACGATGGCGATGGTTCCGGCCAGCTGTGAATTCACGAGTGGGATGTCCTTGCTCCTTGGTGTGCGAACCGGGTGGGGCGGAGTGTTAGCCGCGCTCGATGCGCATGTCTACGTTGTCGGGGAGGTTGTCGAAAACGCTCAGGTCCGAGGTGATCTCACCCATCTTCGTCAGGGTGGGGACGGAGCTGGTCTCCTCGTAGATGATGGTGATGCTGTCGAGCGGGTTGTAGTAGACGATGTCTCCGGGTTGTACGTCCGTGTAGAACGGACCCGTCTCCGTCATCGGGGCGGAGAGCCCGCTGATGTACTCGATGCCGGCATTGCGGAACCAGGGCAGCGTCACCGGGAGCGTGGCCGCGAAGTCCTGGGCGACCTGGGTGTCATTGAGGGTCGCAGTCATGACCACATCGCCGGCGGTGATGGTGATCGGAGTCCCGTCCGTGGAAGCCTCGGCCGGGGCCGACGACTCGGTAGTCGTTGCGGTGGACGGGGCAGTTGCCGCGGCCGGGGATGTGCTTGTGGTGTCCTGGGCCGCGGGTGCGGAGCATGCTGCGAGGGCGATCGCGGCCGTAGAGGCGAGGGCGATAAGGGACAGAGATTTCTTCATCATTTCCTAAGCGTTTTCGATGGCCATGGACGAGGACAGGTCGCGGTGGGCGGCGACCTGGTCGAGGAGCAGCCGGGCCTTCTGCTCGACGCCGGTGACGACATCCGCTCCGGCGACGAAGCGCAGCGGCGGGGTCTCCAGGGCGGCGATCGTGACAAGGGCTGCGCCGAGCTTGGCGGGGTCTCCGCCCTGCTGGCCGTTCATGCTCTTCCAGGCGGCGATGGTCTGGGCGGTGCGCTCGGCGTAGTCATCGATCGACAGTTCGGGCCAAATAGAGGACGCACCCTCCACAAGGAGTTCGGTGCGGAAGAAGCCGGGTTCGACGATGGTGGTGTGGATGCCGTAGGGCGCGACGTCGTATTGGAGGCACTCCATCCAGCCTTCGAGGGCGAACTTCGATGCGGCGTAGGCGGCGCAGAACTCCTGGCCGATGATGCCCGCGGCGGAGGTGATGGTGATGACGTGTCCGCTGCGCTGCTTACGCATGGCCGGCAGGATTGCGCGGGTGACGTTCAGCGGGCCGAAGAAGTTGGTCTCCATCTGCTTGCGGAACTGCTCGTCACTGATCTCTTCGAAGAACCCGGCGTAAAAGTTACCGGCGTTGTTGACGAGAACGTCAATACGTCCAAAGCGTCCGAGGGCGGCTTCGGCGGCTGCGGTCGAGGCTGCGGCATCGGTGATATCCAGAGACAGGGCGAGAAGGTTCTCGTGTTCGCCGAGAGCCGCGGTGACCTTGGCGGCGTCGCGGGCTGTGCCGACGACGCGGTGGCCGGCGTCGAGGGCGGCCTTGGCCAGGTCGACGCCCATGCCTCGGGCAGCTCCGGTGATGAACCAGACGTTGGTCATGATGATGCCTTTCTCAAGTCCTGGCCGGCCCGTTCGGGACGGCTGATGTTTCAAGTCAACCGCCCAGCGTCGGGGCTAGCGAGACCCTACCTAGAGGTTCCCTGGCAGGGACCCGCTAACGGGCGCGGGGTGGAGTACTCTTCGATTCCATGGACAACCAGGACGACCTCAGCAAGTTCCTCATCTCGCGCCGGGCCAGGCTCGACCTGGAACAAGCCGGCCTGCCCGACTACGGCGGACGACGCCGCGTTCCCGGCCTGCGGCGGGAAGAAGTCGCCCTCCTGGCCGGCATGAGCTCCGAGTACTACAAACGCCTGGAACGCGGCAACGCCAAAGGAGTGTCGGAGGCCGTAATCGAAGGGGTCAGCCGGGCCCTCCAGCTGGACGAGGCAGAACGCTCGCATCTCTACGAGCTCATCCGCTCAGCCAACGCCGGAGCCCACCCGGGGCGCAGGCGCCCGACACGCAAAACGCAGATCAATTCCAGCCTGCAGCAGACCATCGATGCAATGTCGACCGTCCCGGTGTTCGTGCAGAACGGCCGGCTTGACGCAGTCGCCACCAACCGTCTGGGCAGGGCCCTGTTCTCGGAGATGTTCGACGACGCCCGGCAGCCGGTGAACGCCGCGCGTTTCGTGTTCCTCAATGCGAAGGCACAGACGTTCTACCAGGACTGGGAATCCAACACCCGACAGATCGTCGCGCTCCTCCGGATCGAAGCGGGCCGGTCCCCTTACGACCGCCAGCTCAGCGACCTCGTCGGGGAACTCTCAACCCGCAGCGACCTCTTCCGTAAGCTCTGGGGAGCGCACGATGTCCGCGAACACCGCACCGGCCTCAAGAGCATCCACCACCCCGTCGTCGGCGACCTCGACCTGAACTACCTCGGCCTGGACCTCGCCACCGACCGCACCCTCCAAATGCTGGTGTTTTCCGCGGAACCAGGTACCCCGTCCCACGACGGCCTGCAGCTGCTGGCGAACTGGACGAACACGCACAGCCTCGGGTTGAAAGCCAATGACCCAGCAACCACAAACCACAGCACCGGACACTGATGCTGCGACATTGAGCACTGCAAATATCACGACAGCGAGCACGGCGAACCACACCCAAAGCGCCCTTCCGTAACACCTATACGGCACACCCCTCTGTCGTCAGAACATCTGATTTGGAGGCAACATGTGCGCTGGCGAATCACCAATGCTTTCGGGCCGGGTCGGCAGCCTTCGATGCCTGAATAGAGATTCTGTTATCTTCGAATCGAACCTGTTGCGACGATGGTTAGAAACCGCCTAGTCGCCTTTGACCTTGCCATTCCCGCCCAGGTGTTTGGCCACGAGGATGAACGGAAAAGGTATTCCTTTCGCGTCTGCGCGGCTACGCCGGGAATGGTCGCCACCACTTCGGGGTACTCCATTCACGCCGTAGAGGGACTCGCGGCGCTGGCCACAGCTGACACCGTCGTTGTGCCGGGATTCAGCCCACTCGATGATCCGCCGGCCGCAGTATGCGAAGCGCTTCGCCAGGCGGCTGCCAACGGAACCCGTGTCGTCTCTGTCTGCACGGGCGCCTTCGCCCTCGCCGCCGCAGGACTCCTCGACGGAAAGCGGGCAACAACCCACTGGAGGAACGCCGAGCATCTCCAAACGCTCTAGCCAACCGTGACCGTCGACCCCGAGGTCTTGTATGTCGATGAGGGCGCCGTCAGCACCAGCGCTGGAGTCGCCGCCGGCATCGACCTATGCCTTCACCTGGTCCGGAAAGACTTTGGAACCGAGGCTGCCATCAGTATTGCCCGGCGCATGGTCGTGGCACCCCATCGTGAGGGGGCCAAGCCCAGTTCATTGAGCGCCCCATTGCCGCTCCGCTGACCCAATTCGCGGAAACGTGGGACTGGGCCAGAAAAAACCTGGCCGAACCGCTGACGGTGGCGGACATGGCCGCCCACGCAGGCTGGGCACCCAGTACCTTCGCACGAAGATTCCTCGCAGAGGCGGGACTGACACCGCTGCGCGGGCTCACCAGTCAGCGCATTGCCGGGGCGTGCCGGCTTCTGGAAACCACCAACCTGACCGTGGAAACCATCGCATCCATCAGTAGCCTTGGGACGGCAGCCAACGTCAGGCTCCACTTCATGCGGGAACTCGCCACCACCCCGTCCAGCTACCGGCGTCTCTATCAAGGCATGATCCGCCCCTGCGCTCCGTGCTGAAGCGGCGTTCCAGCCCGAAGGGTTCAGGAGGCGGTCGCGCCTGCGGGTGTTGTCATCGAGACTTCATATCCTCACGACTGCTGTGTATCGTCTGAAGCACCGGACAGACCGCTCGGTTTCTCCTCGTCCCCAGGGCTTGCTTTCGCTCAGCGGCTGGGAACATTGCTCCAATAATAGAAAAGGCAGCCTTCGTGGAACCGTTCACCACTACAAATACTCTTCCTCTGTCCATCGCGCAGGTTGCTTCGACCGTCTACGGGGAAGCAGAACCTGCGTCCGCGCCGGCCCAAACGGCGACGGCTGTCCTGCCGGCCGTGCACGAGCAACTGCTGGCCGCTGTGGTTACCCGGGTCGGCGAGGTCGAGGCCGCAGAGTGGGCCCTTGATCAGGCGAAAGCGGCGCGCGATGTACAGCTTGCTGCTGCCCTGTCATCAGGCGTGCCGACGGACAGGGTCGCGGCGGCGGCAGGAGTACCTGAGTCAGCCCTGGCTGGGTTCGCCCTGGGAGGGGAAGCGGTGCCGACGGACGGCTAATCCCCTTCCGCCTGCTGCGCAGGGTCAACGAGATCCAGAGACACATACTGGTCAGCTGATCCAGGCCGCACCCCATGGACCCGCCTCACGGCGCCCGTAGAAGGCGCTTCGGACAAGCCATAACTATTTGCGCGCGCTGACGTCCCGCTCTCGCAGCCGTCATTTTGAGGGCACGTCGAAAGGTATCGTGAGCGGTCAGCCGTTGCCGGGTGCTTCGTCCTCTTCCTCTTCGGCTGTGATCTGGTTAGCGGCGTCAGGGAAGAAGCGTTGCCTACACGGGAGTGGCGGCGGAAGGCTCGCCAGGGGTGGTGTCGTCCTCGGGCGTTGTCTCCGGCGGCAGCGCCGTCGACGGTTCGCCCACGGGCTGAAGAGCGCGCCACAGCGCGACGCCACAAATCGCCGCTGCCGCCGCAACGCCGGCAATCCTCCGATTCCGTGATTTCCGTATAGCCTCGGCCGCCTCTGCGGCGCGGGCTGCGGCGAGGGCATTGGCCTTGGGATTGATCAGCGCTATCCGGTCGTGGAGGCGGGGGGTTACAGCCTCCACTCCACCAGCCAGCTCGTCCGCGATCCTGCGCAAACTTGCTTGAACCCGCGGGGATGCTGCCTCGATACCGCTGTCTATCCCGGTTAGCGCCCGGTGTAGGGCAGTTTCGATGCCGGGTGTGGCCCACTCCCTCCCCTTAGCCAACTGCGTGCGGAGATTTTCTTGGAGATGACGGGCTTCGGCCGCACGGGCCGTTTTTTCTGACGTATGCATGGGAACCTCCAGTGTCGATGAGTGTCACGCACAGCTTAGGGTTTCGATTCCTGCAGGAACAGCCTTGATTATGCGCCAATGTCGGGAACAACCCGGCAAACGTTCCGCTGTCCCAAGGCTCTCCCCCAACGGCACTGGCTTCGCGTCGTAGTCCCCACGGATAAATCTGCGTCCCAACTGCCCCGTCAGGGCAAGAGCCGACCAAGCAGGTCCAGGCAAGCGCTCGCGGGTTCCACCGCGCCGGGGCATCATCGCGAGACCATAGGCTACGCCGCCGCACGAGGGCGTCATCAGGTGCCCGCGTTTCAGCGGAGAGGCAGCGGAGCGACAAAGCGCCTCCGCACCCGGTCAGAGGGACCAGGTGCGGAGGCGCTTCGGTTAAACCGTCATGCCGCCATTAGGGATCGCGGTCCGCCATCGGCGTTGCTGATGCAGTCGCCACGCCGGGAGCACAATGCTGCAATAAATGCAGTACAGGGCCTAGCTCTCTCTGACCTTGCGTGTCCGCACGAGGGCGGTTACTCCGGCGGCCAGTCCGAGGAGACCCGCGCCGAGGCCGGTCCACCCGACCGCCGCGGGCGTGGAGTCGGCGGCGGCAGGGGAGGGAGCCGAAACCGCAGTGGTCTCTGCGGTTGCGGCTGCGCCGTGCTCACCGGCCGGAGCGGTGGTGATGAAGGAAGGTGCCGGGTGCTTGGGCTCTTCCTGGCCTGCAATTCCAGCCTCGTCCCAGTTCACGACGGTCCCGTCCGTGTAGGCCTGGGCCGCAGGCAGCATGACCGTGGTCCCGGCTTTGGGCAGCCGCCCCACGGAAATAGAAAACGTCTGGTACTCGTGCTGGGAAATCTGGTGGGCGGCGTCCGCCGTCCAGACCACGGACGCAGCAGCCTTGGTGATCGTTGCCCCATCGCTCGTTACCGGTTGCGGAAGAGCGGCCTCCTTGATCTCTGCCGTCCACCCGTCCAGGGGCTTGACCGAAACGGATGTGAACGGCGTTTCGGTCGGCAGAGTAACGGTGAGCTTGAATGTCTTGGCCGTCGCGGATTCATTCGGAACGCGGAAGGTCAGCTGAGAGAAGCCGCCCTCGGAGGTCGACGCCGGATCCACGCCGACGTGGGCGGAAGCGGCCCCGGCGCCGAAAGTCATCAGGCCCGTTGCGGCGGCGAGAACCACGGTCGTCTTGAGGGTGCGGAGGGATGAGGTGTTCATGGTGAAGTGCCTTTCGCAAGCGCCGCCGGATTCAGTGCCCGGGACAGCGCGCAGGTGGTGTGTGAGGAGTGTTGCTTCCCGCGCACCAACCTGCGAACCTCGGGATGAGGTCAGCGGGGCATGGCACGCAGGAGGGATGCGGCAGGCGGACCCCGGCGGCTGTTCACAGGCAGATTACGCCAGGGCGCAGGGATGGAATTCGGCTCGCGGGCAAAGGTCCTGGGACCGGCAACAAGGATCACGACCGGACGCAGCACGGTTACGAGAGGGCTGAGCCAGGCCAGGAGCTGCCACAGTGCGGCCTCGCCTTGGCGCAGGAACCAGGCCGTGGCAAGCACAGCCAGCATATGGCCGGCCGGCATGGCCAGCGGATCTACACCGACTCCCACGTGAGTATTCATCCCTGCCGGATCGGCCGGAAGACAGATGCGGCTTGCAGCCTCCGTGTGATGGGAGACCGGTCCGGCAAGGGGAGGCCGGCATAGAGCGCGCGCGGACAGCGTACTGAATGCCTCGTGCAGTACCAGCTGGCCCGTGCCGAGCAAGCCGAGCAGCATGGCGAAGGAGAACTGACGACGTGACAGCCATATCACTGGAACCAGCAGAAGTGCGGTCAGGGCCACGGTGATAATCGGCGCGGGAAGACTACCGCCGCCGGCCAAGTGAGCTCCGGCGGCCAGTCCCACTATGACGCCGGTAAGGATCAGAGAGCGGAGCAGGCGCAGCGGACCATAAGGTTGCATCTGCCTCTCCTGTCCTTGACTAGATGACACTCCAGCTTGCCTCAAGGACCCGGAGGACGTAAAACACTACGAGGTGGCTCTCCTACCAGGCCTCGGCCGTGAGGCGCCGGACCGCAGCAACGGAAGGGGTGCCTGGACACTCATCCAGCATACCTTCGGCCTATTTCCTGCTGCCGCACGGATCGAATCCGTGACATGACACTTTCCCGATTGATAATCACGAGCGCCGCCACCAGTGCAACCCCGACGTGAGCGTGCAGCATCAACTCCATGGCATGGGCAGGCGGGGCGGATGCCGATGAAGGCAGCGGAGGCCGCCATGTAAAAATCCCATGCCCATGGCCCGTAGAAGCATCACCAATGACTCCGGAGAACAGACTAAACGCGAGGTGCAGGATCTGCTGCACCAGGCCCGAGAGCACGAGCAACACCCACCCTGGTAATCTCACGTGAGCGATCATGGAGGCAGACATGCTCAGCAAAGCAGTCAGCGCCACGAGAATGGAAGCTGCGGGAACGGATTCCCCCGAAGCTGAATGCGCGGCAACAGCCAATGCAACCATCAGCGGGCCGGAAATCCAGGCAACGGCAGGCCCACCGTGAATTTTCCGGGCTTTCATTCCCCGCCTCCCTCAAGCTTCCCGATCATGAGCAGAGCCAGCCAGCGCGGCTGGCGGACTGGACGACATCACTGACCCCATAATGCCGGATGGCATCGACCAACAGCGGATCATAACCTTAGCTGACAGAACTGCACCCCTTCGGTTCGTCGGCGAACCTGAACCAGTCGGGCAGGTCGGTGGTGTAGGCACCGCGGATCGGTGGGCTGCCTGCTGAGCGCCAGTCCACGGCCTGAGAAACATCCGGTCATTTCTTGGGCGGGGCCGGGAAGCGTTTCCAGGCCTTGAGGAACCGGGTTTCGGAGTCCGCGGCCATGGACTGTTCCAGGGCGTGCAGTCTTCCGTAGGTGAATCCGTTTTCTCCAGCCAGATGGGCCTGGACGCCGAGCTGCCGCATCAGGTCGCGGGTGACGACGCCGTCCTGGTGCTCGCCGAGGATTTTTTGCAGGCCATGGGCGGCGTTGACCAGGCGGGCGGCCCGCTTGGGGTGGACGAGGGCGAATGATTCGGCGGCGTAACGCAGCCGTTTGGCGCTCTTGCGCACCTCGTGCAGGGCCAGGTCATGGTCGGCACCCGCGGTTGCGGTGTTCGCGGCGCGGACGGCCCGGCGCACCCTCTTCCAGTCTTTCCCGATCAGGGCCGCAATGGTCGTGCGCGCCGGCCCCGATGCGGGAGCTTGCAGCGGCGGCGCGGCAAGGAAGGCATCGAGGGCATCGAGGAGGCGGAAGTACCGTTCATCATCCAGCGCCTGCAGCACCCTGGCATGGGCGGCGTGGTAATCGGCGCCGAGCTCTTCCTCGATCCGGCGCGCGACGGGCCCCAGGACCAGATCCGGTGGCTCGTGCGCGACCATGTCATTGAGCCGTTCGCGCATGACCTCAGCGTCGCGGGCCTCGCCCAGGCAGCCGGCCAGCCACTTCAGTTCCCCGCGCAGCCGGTTTGCCACCTCGGCATCCAGCAGTCTGCGGTGCGTGGCCAACGCCGACCGCATCCGGCGGGTCGCCACCCGCATCTGGTGGATCGACCCGGGCGCATCCTGGCGGACCTGCGGGTCCTGTTCCGTGAGCGCGCGGACCTGCTCGTGCACATACGCCAGCAGCACGGCCGACGCCGGACCCTTTCGGTCCGGGCGCGGCGGCGGCTCTTTCTGGGCGTGGTGAGCCCCCAGGGTGCGTGCCAGCTTCGAGACATGCGCGGCCGGACGGACGCCGGCAGCGGCCAGCACCGACTGCGCAGCGTCCAAAAGTGCCGGCGTCCCGTCGACGAGTTCTATTTCCCACTCCCGCCAGGCCAGGCTCTCCGGGTCGGAGCCGAGCCGGTCGGCCTGCACCTGGTCATCGGCGACGTCGGCAAGAACTTCATCTTCCGTTCCCCGGAGGCGGTGCACGATGCGCCGGGTCTTCAACCGGGCGACGGGGGTAAGGGGCCGGTCACGCACGAACACCCGCACAAACTTCAGGAGCCGCGCCGGAATATTCTCGGGATTGCTTCCCGGCGGCTCGCGCAATTCCCTGCGCTCGTCCGGACCCGCCGGGAGCTTCAGATGCCAGCCGGCGTCGTCACCGCCGGTCCGCCGCCGCAGCGTTATTCCGTGCGCCGCCAGAACCTGGTCCGCGGTGTCGAAATACACGGCCTCAAGGCGGTGCTCGACGGGCGCCTCGGCCCGGTTCACCCCCGGCAGCTTGTCCAGCGGCGGCAATACCGCCGTCCCATCGACGTCGTACTTTCGCTCGATCTCAACGCTGTCCACGGAAGCCATGAAACAGTGTAGGACCGCCACTGCGGTCAAACCCATGCGCCGCCGAAATAGTTTGCCCAGTTAACCCTCGCCGTCACTGCGGGTGGTGCCGTAGACCCAGACAGTATGATTCCCGGCGTCGGCGATGATGTCCCTCACAGCGGAGTTAAGCGCATCGATCAACGTCTCGGCTTGGGAACCGCTGCAGTTGGATGATCCTTGGCCGGAGACGAACACCGGCAGTCATCTGGCGGGGCGGCTCACTGTCTCAGCTCCTTGACCTTCGCGGCCCGTTCCGCGAGGACGGCGATGGCCAGGGAGAAGCGGCCGGGTAACGGAGAAAATGCCAGACGGAGCCAGATGGCGTCCGAGTACGCATCGAACCGGTCCGGACTGACGTGCAGTTCCCCGGCGGCGGCCAGCACCTGCGAGTGGGCCGTCAGATATCGTGCGGGCGTCATGCGGTCATGTCGTAAATGAAGCTCCAGACGTACGTCCACGCCGGCCAGATCGCGGGCGGCCTCGGCCCGGGCCGTACTGTCGAAGTCCAGCAGCCCCGGCGGGATGTCGCCGTCAGTGGCGATGATTTGCTTGTCGTAAAGGTCTCCGTGGGCCCAGACCAGCGGATCCGGTGCCGTCCGAAGCAGGTTCATGGCCACTTGCTCTGCAGCGGCGCACAAGGCATCGCGCTGGGACGACAACTCCGGGACGTTTTCATTGTGACGCAACCAGTCGTTCACCCGTCGCCACGCCTTCGTGGCTTCCCACTCTGGGGAACGGAGCGGAAGGCTGTCGAGAACGCTTTGTGCTGCGGGACCATAGGAGCCGTTGAGTTCCGCGACCCAGGCGCGCGACCATTTCTCCCACGCCCGGGCAAACGCTTCATCGCAGATGGCGGCCTCTTCCCGACCCAACTCGTTCAGAGTCTGTCCCGGGATGGCGCTGAAAACGATGACGCCCTGGGAGCTCTGACGGAGGATTTCGGGTGTTATGAAGTTGCCGGCGTCCAGCAGGATGTCCATTTGTGCGCAACGCTCGGCGGCTACGGCGGCGCCGCCGGGCCCGAAGATCTTTATGTAGCAGCCCTCCGCCCGGACGACCGCCTGGCGGTAGGGCCGATACGAAATCAATTCCCCCTGCTGCGCTTCCCCCCGCAAGGCGGGCAGTTCCGGATCGTCCAGCGGGATAAGTTCGAAGTGCCCGTGACGCAGACGAGCTCCCCGGACGCCGGGCCGTCCCGGAGTCAGGACCTCCAGGACGAATTCTCCTGGTGTCTTCTCCGGCCACGCCCGCTGAACCTGCCAGGTTGTGCCGGTGCCGTCGTCGGCGCACAGGGGGACGGGGGAAGGCCAGTCCACGGCATCAGCTCCAGGATCCGGCGGATGCGCCAGCCAGTGGTATGACGCAGTGGAGTGACGCATCCCCTGCCTCCTCCGAACAGTAGAAAGCCACGCTCCGTCCATCCATGCCCTCCTCCTCCTCCTCCTCCTCCTACGCAGGCTCTTCCGGCGCAAGCCGTGCCGTGCGTCCAGCATGAACCGCAACAATGAGGCACGGGTGAAACGGTCATGAAGAAACTCTCATGAATGCCTTCTTCCCGGTCCACTCGACGTCCCGTAAGACAGTCGGCGGATTCTGGCTCGGCATGCAGGACCAGCCTGCCTGCGCGCGGCTGACCGTGGCCGGCGAACCGCTCAAAACAGCGAGAGACCAGGGACCATGCGAAGGAGGTACATTAACAATTCAATCCATTCCGACCAGCAGGCCGGGCGTCCACGTCGGCTGGCGGCCGATACACCATCCTCGTTGCGGTGGCCCCGGCCTGATGGTGGATCGTTCGTTCCGCGAGAACAGCGACGGCCAGAGGCAAGCGGCCCGGTAGTGGAGAAAATGCCAGACGCAGCCATCTAGCGTCCGAGTAGGCATGGAACCGGGCCAGACTGACATGCAGTTCCTCGGCGACGGCCAGCACGTGTGAGTGTGCCGTGATGTAACGTTCGGGCGCCATGCGGTTTTCTCGTAGGCGAAGCCCCAGATGGACGTCCAAGTCGGCCAGGTCACGGGCGGCCTCGGCCCGGGCCGTACTGTCGAAGTCCAGCAACCCCAGCGGGGTGCCGCTGTCAGGAACGATAATTTGCTTGGCGTGGAGGCCTCCGTGGGCCCAGACCAAGGGATCCGGTGCCGTCCGAAGCAGGTTCATGGCCACTTGCTCTGCAACGGCACGCAAGGCGTCGCATTGAGACGACAAGTCCGGAAGGTTTTCATGGTGACGCAACCAACGGTTAAGCAACCGCCACACATCCGCTGCTTCCAGCTCTGCTGAATGGAGTGGAAGGCTGTCGAGGACGCTTTGTGCGGCGGGACCATGTGGGCTGGTCAGTTGTGCCACCCAGGCCCGCGACCATTTCTCCCACGCGTTGGCGAACGTTTCGTCGGAGACGGCGGCCCCCTTCGTGCCCAGCTCCGACAGAGTAGGTCCCGGGATGGCGCTGAAAACGAGTACGTCCTGGGATCTCCGAGAAAACATTCTGGGCGTTGTGAAGGTGCCGGCGTCCAGCAGAACGTCCATTTGTGCGCATCGCTCGGCCGGTATGACGGCGCTGCCGGGCCGGAAGATCTTTATGTAGCGGCCCTCCGCCCGGACGACCGCCCGGCGGTAGGGCCGATACGCAAAGATTTCCCCCTGCTGCGCTTCCGCCCGCAAGGCAGGCAGCTTCGGATCGTCCAGCGGGATGAGCTCGAAGTGCCCGTGACGCAGACGGGCTCCCCGAACGCCGGGCCGTCCCGGAGTCAGGACCTCCAGAACGTAGTCACCCGGGGTCCTATCGGACCACGCCCGGCGGACCTGCCAGGTTGTGCCGGTATCGTCGTCAGCGGACAGAGGGACAGAGGGCGGCCACCCCATTTCATCAGTTCCAGGATCCGGCGGATGTGCCAGTAGTGGTACCACGCAACGGGGTACAGAAGTCCCGGCGTCCTTTGCCGTCGGGGCCCGGCGAGAAGTCAGCCCCCCATCCATGTTCACACCGCGGTCCTTCCGTACGCAGGCTCTTCCGGCGCGAGCCGTTTCGTGCGTCCAGCATGGACTACAAAGGTGAGGTTCAGGTGAAAAGGTCATGAAGGAACCCTCATGAACACCTTTCCCCGCCCCGCTCCGGGGAGCCGGTGAACAGCGCAACCGGAAGACTCCAAGATCTCCAGCGCCCGATATCAGGACCGGGAACAATGCCGCAGCCGCGTTGTACTGCGATCGGTGTCTTCCACGGCGGCTCAGAGCCAGGCCTCTAGTGGGGCTGGGTGGAACATGCGGCCGCAGGCCGTGGCTTCATTGATCAAAGGTGAAGCGGCTGCTGTGGCGTGGGCCAAGTCGGTAAGCGCACCTTCCGGGGCCCCCACCGGTGGACGGAAAGCAACGGATGTGCAGAAGGAGCGCAGGGGTGAGCGGACGGTGCGGAGTGGTGACCGGATCGTCGGTTTAAGCAGTAACGTGCCGGGCGGCTGGGTGGTTTCGGGCCTAGGCTGCGGAGGCGCGCAGGGGTAGCACACAAGTCCGCCCCGAAGCGCTCCGGTGGGGTCGGACCTTCCCGAATGTGGAAATAAGTGACGCTCTTCTTCCACCGTCGATCTGACGATCATCCGGGCGGACGTTCTGTCCTCGATACTGTACGAACGCCCTTTCACGGTGCTGGTCGACAAGGACGGTCAGGCTGCGAAGCTCTCCCGGGTCAGCGTCCAGGCGCCTCTCCCCCCAATAACCGGCGTGCCGGCGAAGCACCTCCAGTTCCGCTCGACAGCGCGGATGCTTGCCGACCAACTCGTTCAGCACCCGGTCATGGGAACCCACCCCGCTTTCGAACGCGGCCAGCACCAGCGGATCCGGAAGATGGCGGCTGACGACCGGCCTGATCTGTCGTTCAATGTGAAGTAAGGGATCGAATCCCGCTCCGAACATCGAGGAGCGGCAAGCAAAGCGTCACCAACCTCAGGGATATCTTCATGGGCAAGCTCACCGTCGCCGCTTTGACCACTCTGGATAACGTCGCCGAGGAGCCCCAGCTCTGGTCGGGCCAGTTCTTCAGCGACGCCACCGGCGCGTTCAACGACGAAGTGCTGGCTGTGGCGGACTCGATGCTGCTAGGTCGCGTCACCTATGACGGCTTCGCCGCTGCCTGGCCGTCACGATCGGGCGACTTCACCTCCGACAAGTTCAATGCCATGCCCAAGTATGTCGTGTCGACGAGCGTGGATCACGCAGACTGGAACAACAGCACGATTATCGCCGAGGACATACACGGCCGGATCCGCGCCCTTCGGGAGCGGGAGAACGTGATCGTTTGGGGGAGCCCGACGCTCGTCAAGATGCTCATGGAGGAGAATCTCGTCGACGAGTACGTTCTGCTGGTTTCACCCATCGTGCTCGGGCGGGGCAAGAAGATGCTGCCGGAGGACGGAATCCTGCACAGGCTGCGGATCGTCGAACCGCGGCTCCTCGAAGGCGGGATGCTGGCACTACGGATGACGCCAGCAGTGGCCTGAGGGGCGAGCCGGGAGGGCTTGGCATTTTTGTCGTCCGCTGGCGGTATTAGCGGGGACCGCTGACCAGGGCCGGGCGGGATGCCTTTTCCGGCCACCCTCGGCAGGTTGCTTGCCGAGGGTGACTGGGAGGCGTAGGGGGTGGTTAGTTCAGCGTCGAGGCGTCGATGACGAAGCGGTAGCGCACGTCGGAGGCCAGGACGCGTTCGTAGGCGTCGTTGATCCTGTCCGCCGGGATGACCTCGACCTCGGCGCCGAGGCCGTGGTCGGCGCAGAAGTCGA
>JAODMS010000208.1 GCA_025464925.1 Arthrobacter sp. | reverse complement strand
TCGCTTCCTCCGGCTTCCGCTCCCTCGAAGAGAACCAGAAGGTCTCCTTCGAAACCGAGCAGGGCCCCAAGGGTCCTCAGGCCGTAAACATCCAGGCTCTCTAAGACTTAGCTTCTAGCTAACTCTTTTGAGTCCGGAGCCGCAAGGTTTCGAGCAGGGCCGGTCATTGACCGGCCCTGCTTTTGTTTAACCCGGGTGTGCTTGTTGCGACGGTTCCGGTGGGCCCGCCACCCGGGCCCCGCCTCTAGGGCAGCTCCACCCGTTCACCCACGAGCACTGCTTCTTCCAGGGCAACGTACCCGCGACGGCGTCTTTCCATTCTCATCTGCTGGCTTGGTGAGGGGATCCGGGCCCCTTTCGCCCGGTTGCACCTGCCGCAGGCGGCCACGAAGTTCTGCAGCGAGGTGGCGCCTCCCTTGGACCAGGGATAGAAATGGTCGCCGTGCTCCGCAGGGCTCGAACACCGCCGGCGAAAAACGTCCTCCATCTCGCACTGCCCTTGGGCTCGTGCCATACCTTGACGGCGCTGCTGGCGGGTAAATCTGCGGACGGGGTCGCGGCGCCGGAGGTCTCTGCCGCGCATAATCGCTGCGATGGCCATCAAGGCAATAATGAGCACGGCCGGCACCGCGATGGCCGCCAGAACGCCGTCGAACGTCTGGCGAAGGATGCCAGCCACTGTAGTGGCCCGCTGGCCGATGGCGAGATCCGCCGGATTCGGCAAAAGGGCGAGGATGGCGGAGCCAAAGAGCCAGACGGTCAAGCAGAACACAGTTGCCCGGAGCAGATGGCGCGTCCAATAGATGCGTTTCAGTTCCAGCATTGTGCTTCCCCCATGAAAGTTTTGGCTCCATCGAAGCAGCCCGCGCGGTATCCAATCAGACAGATCGTACAGGCGAGGCATCACCCCATGCGGCAAGCCGACTCTCGCCGCCACGCAGCGTTCGAGCTGCAAGACGACTTCAACTAATCGCGAGTTGGTGCCGCTGCGCCAGAAAGGCGTTCAGGGCAGGGTTGTCAATGTCCTTGGCCAGCCAGGGAATGGCCTCGGCGGCACCCGCGTCTCCCAGCATCGCCCTATGGGAGTGAGCCCGGACAACTAGTTCACGCAGCCCGCTGCGGCCGGCCATTGCGCTCAGGCGCGCGACGTATTCTTCAGCGCGGGGCGAGCGCGTCTCAATGGCAACTTCTGAGGCGATGTCCAGCAGCCGGGCCGTGTACCAGAGGTACCACGGGGTGGTGGCCAGGCCCCGGCTGAGCCAGCTCTCGGCGGCAGCCTGATCCCCGAGGGCCACACTGAGGCGGGCTTTGGCACCCGCAGCCATGGCCATATAGCAATGGTCGCCGGCGAGGTCAGCCATCACCCAGGACCGGTCGATGAGGGCAGCGGCTTCGTCCAGCCGTCCCGCAGCGAGACACGTCTCGCCCTGAACTCCGTCAACAAAAGGCTCGAACGCTGCCCAGTGTTCAGAATCGACCAAATGCAGGGCACGGTTCACGACTTCCGCTGCCTGCTCCAGGTCCGCCCGTAGTAGATGCACCCGTCCGATCAAGGCCTCGCTGAAAGCCAACTGCCGCACGGTGCCGGTGGCGGCCGCGAGCCTGCAGGATTCGGTGAGCGCGGTCAGGGCGTCTTCGTAGTGTGCGGTATCCGACGCCGCCATCCCCCTGATTGACAGGATTTTCGCCTGCTCGTCAGGGAATCCCTCTGCGGCCCGGGTGGCCTGGTCCAACCAGCTGGCGGCTCGGTCCGGAATCCCGCGCTGAATGGAGAGATAGCCAAGTTCCCGGTAGGCGGCGGCTGCCACCCTCGAGACGCCGGACGGCGCCTCGGACGTCAACGCTCGGTGCAGGAGATCAGCGACCTCGGCGCCGCGGCCACCGGCCTGATGGATCAACGCCCCGGACAGTGCCACCAAGGACTCGGCCAGCAGGTGCCCATCGGAGGTGCGCTGGGCCAGCTGGACTGCGAGCCGGAGCTGGTCTAATCCGCGGTCCACCGAACCTGAGGACAACGACGCCGCGGCGGCGTGGAGATAGGACCGAACCGTTGCCACGTTTGCCGGGAGCCCTGGATCGGCCCCTGGACCCGCATCGAAATAGGCCCGCTGGACTTCCATGGGCAGGCCGAGTCCGAGCTCGCGGCGGTAGAGGTTCCTGCATTTTTCCACCTGCGCCCGCGCCCGGTGGTATTCACCGAGCGACAGCAGCGCCTTGACCAGCACAGCGTGAGAGTCAGCATGAAACGGATCCCGGCGCAGGACCCGCGTGGTCAGTTCGACTGCGTTGTCCGCGGCGCCGGCGGCCAGCGCGGCCAGCGCGGCTTCATAGAGAAGCGTTTGCATGCAGTTTTCGAGACGATGCCGCTGGTCCTCAAGCCACGAATCAAAGACAGGACAATCGTCAAAAGAAAGCCCCTCCAACAGCTGCCCGTCGAACTTGGGGGCGTCGATCCCGCCCTTGCCGGGGGAGTCCATGACCGCCAGGACATCGCAGTGCCAATCGGGCGGCAACGCCAGTTGAAGCGGATCCCCAGCTACCGATTTCCCGCCGAGAACCCGCCGCAGCTCCGACAGGTTCCAGCGCAGGGCCCCCCAGTGGGTCTTCGGCGTCGGGGAAAAGGAGAGAGGCGATTCGTGCCCGACCGGTACCATCCGCCTGAAGCGCGAGGTAGGCCAACACAGCCCAAGCCTTGCGGCCGCGGGGCTGCCGAGAATCGCCGCCATCAGACTCAATCTTGGGTGGACCGAGGAGCCGAATCCAGAAGTCGGCCATATGAGCCATGCTACCGCTGCCACTGCCCAGCGTCGGAAAAGAAAATTTTGCTCACACGGTTGCTCACACGGCTGCGGCGCACACTGAAATCGCCCAAGAAAAGCCGGTACTCCTGGCAGGCATCCACTCACGATCAGCTCTGGTGGCCGGCTCCAAACCGTCCGGACTCTTACTCGACCGAGGTGCATCACCATGGTATTTCTTCTCATCCTGTTTGCAGGACTAGTGGTACTCGCAGTCACCGCCACCATCGTCTCAGTCCTGAGCGACGGCCGGGGCCACACGCCGGAAGTACGCTCAACCCCGCCGTGGAAAGCCGGTGATCTTCCCAGCGAACCCTACGCAGCATCCCGCTCCTAGGAAAATCGGCAGTCTGGACACCAAAGAGGGGCGGTGGGATTCTGATCGCATGCGCGTTTCGAGGGAAGCCGGCCCGAGCACTGAGTGGTTCTCACCGTTGGACCTGCACGCGCCGCCAAGGAGGTAGCCGCCATCGGCGAGGGAGACTGGTAGCAGATCATGATCGATACACCGGATACGCGTCAATTGCTTTCAACCCGCATCGAACAGAAGCAACATGTCGTTCGCTCCTACCTGGCGCGGCAACGACCACGCCGGACCAGACTCGCCAACCTCAGCGTCGTGGGCAGCACACTCGCCGCCACGCTCACCGCCGGTCCAGGAGTCGGTGGTCAAGGGTTCACCGAGACGGTCCAAGGGGTCTTGGCTCTGGCCGACCCTTCGCTGGTGTGGCGTTTCCTTTGTCTCGCGGCGGTCATTCTGTCCGTGACTGCAGCGCTGGCCACGAACCTCGCCACTTCACAAGCGCTGGCGGACAAGGTAAGCGCCGCAGAGACCTGCAGCGCGCAGTTGGAAGGGCTGCACGTCGCTTTGACCTTTGGCCGTATTGAGGTCGACGAGGCCGTGCAGCTCTATCAGCAATACGTGACCCCGGTAGCCTTCGTGGACGACACACCTTCACCCCGGCACGCATGACGTCACGCTCGGCCCGGGAGCCGCGTTCGCCGTTCCGGCTCAACCGCGGCGGCCTCGAACTTTCCGTTATGGGGCCTTGGGGATGAGGATCCACAGCGCGATGTAGACGAGCTCACCGACGCCGAACAAGCCGAAGAACACGAAGCCGATGCGGACCAGCGTCCTGGAGATACCGAAGCGGTCAGCGAGGGCCGCGCACACTCCCGCGATGATCTTGCCATTCCTGGGTCGAGCCATGATTGCTGCCATTTCGACACACTAGCAGTCAGCGCCGGTCCCGTCAGGAGCAAATAAGAAAGTCCTTGCCGATGTTCGGCAAGGACTTCCTGCTTGGCCCTACTGAAGGACAGGCACCGGCCCTTCCCCAGCCGCGCTGGGGAAGGGCACACCTGGGTTAAATCGGGGCCGGTGCCGCGTCCGAAACTGGCTACGGCGTGGGGCTGCCACCGTTGACGTTCAGCGTTTCACCCACCACGTAGCTGGACTCTGCCGACGCTAGGAACACGTAGGCCGGGGCGAGTTCCGCTGGCTGGCCGGCCCGTCCCAGCGGCGTACTCTGGCCGAACTCGGGGAGGGCTTCCTTCGGCTGGCCGCTGCTGACCTGCAACGGCGTCCAGATCGGTCCGGGGGCCACCGCATTGACCCGGATCCCCTGGGGTGCCAGCTGCTGGGCCATACCCTTGGTGAAGTTGTTGATGGCAGCCTTCGTGGTGGCGTAGTCCACGAGCGTTGGCGACGGGCTGTACGCCTGGATGGACGTGGTGTTGATAATCGTGGCACCGGCCGGCAGGTGCGGCACCGCGGCCTTGGTCAGCCAGAACATGGCGTAGACGTTGGTCTTCAGGGTGTGGTCGAACTGCTCGTCGCTGATGTCGACGATGTCCTCCTGCGCGACCTGCTTCCCGGCGTTGTTCACCAGGATGTCGAGGCCTCCCAGCTCGCGTATGGCGGTGTCTACCAGATCCCGGCACACCGCAGCGTCCTTCAGATCGCCCGGGGCCTTGACTGCCTTGCGTCCGGCCTTCTCAATCAAGTTGGCAATCCTCGCCGCATCCTCTTCCTCCTCCGGGAGGTAGGAGAGTACGACGTCGGCTCCCTCACGCGCGAAGGCGATCGCCGTTGCGGCGCCAATCCCGGAATCGGCGCCGGTGACGATCGCCTTGCGTCCCTCGAGCCGGCCCGTGCCGCGGTATGTGTCCTCGCCCAGATCCGCCTTGGGCGTCAGTTTCGCATCCAGGCCGGGCTCCGGCTGGTGCTGCTTCGGCGGCTCGATCCGCTCGTAGGCCGTAACAGGGTTCTTGAACGTGTACTGGTCGGTCATGGTGCTCCTCCGGATGGTTGGTATGAACACAAGCAACGGGACATCTGGATCACAGCAGATGCTAAGCCTGCTTATCATCCAGCCTAACCAGCATGCCGGTGCTGCCGCAATGGACGACGGCGAGGCGGTGCGGCTGCCGCTCCTGCGGCTCGCGACTGACGCCTCCCTGGTCCGCCAGTGCGGGTTCCGCCGCATGTGATGCGTTGCACAGAAAGTCGTCGCGGTCGGATGTGCTGCCAGAGCTCGTCAGGAACCGCCAAAAACCGCGCCGTTTCAAGGACTTTGGTGCCGAGGACGGCGGTGAGGGGCGCATTTGCGCGGGGTGTCCAGGGCATGTAGAGTCTTTCTTGTCGCCGCCGCTGAAGCGGAAAAATAGCGACCGACCCCCTGATAACCAGCCTGAAAACGGCGCACTTTGTGTGTGCCGATGAAGGGTGGGGACCCTCCTGTGGAACTGAAAATCGCGGAAACGCCGATTTGCAAAGCTTCGCAGGACCGGGTAGGTTGGATAAGTTGCTCCGGAGCGATCCACGGCTGAGGTTGTGGTGGTGCCGGGTGTGTCTGTTGTTTGAGAACTCAATAGTGTGCCAAGTTTGTTGATACCAATTTATTGTATTGAATTGGTTGAATTGACTGGATCCGCCACCCCGTGGTGTGGTCTGGTTTTGACAGCTGGTTTCAAATTTTGTGCGGCCGGTGCGTCCCGTTTTCCCGGGGGTGCCGGTTGTGTCTGTTTTACTTCAACG
>JAODMS010000205.1 GCA_025464925.1 Arthrobacter sp. | reverse complement strand
AGCGGCTCTACAGCCGGCAGGAATTCCTGCCTGCGCTGCAGGCCGGCATCGCCGTGGCCCAGCCGGATCTCTCCCACGCCGGCGGCATCACCGAGGTCCGCAAGATCGCCTCGCTGGCCGAAATCTACGAGGTCCAGCTGGCGCCGCACTGCCCGCTGGGACCGCTTGCGTTGGCCGCCTGCCTGCAGGTCGGCTTCGCCACGCCCAACTTCCTGATCCAGGAACAGAGCATCGGGATCCACTACAACCAGGGCGCGGAGGTCCTGGACTACGTGGTGGACAAGTCCCCGCTGCAGTTCGTGGACGGGCACATCGAACGCCTCACCGGACCCGGCCTGGGGATCGAGATCGATGAAGCCGTGGTCCGCGCCGCCGACAAACGGGGGCACGCCTGGCGCGGGCCCGTGTGGCGGCACCCCGACGGCTCCTTCGCCGAATGGTGAGGGCCAGCACGGCGGGGTCCACGGGAGAACACGAAAACACAACAATGGAGACACCCGACATGGTGAACAGCCTGACCCCCGAACTCCTGCTGGCGGGGATCCGTGAGACCCGCCTGGTGGCAATCGTGCGCGGCACGGACGGCGCCGCTGCCGCGAAGGCGGCCCTGGCGGCAATGGAGGAGGGCTTCCGTTTCGTTGAAATCGCGCTGACCACCCCTCGTGCCCTCGAAGCGATCCGTGAGGTCCGCGCCGCGGCACCCGCGGGCTGCTACGTGGGCGCGGGGACGGTCCTGACGGTGCAGGACGTAGACCGCGTCGCCGAGGCTGGCGGCCAGTTCCTGGTGACGCCTTCGCTGGCAGCGTCGATAGCCGAATCGGCGCGCCTGGGAATCCCCATGCTCGCCGGGGCGCTTACCCCAAGCGAAGCCTACGAAGCGATGAACCGCGGCGCGACAGCCGTCAAACTGTTCCCTGCCTCTATCGGCGGGCCCGGCTACCTCAAGGCACTGCGTGATCCCTTTCCCGGGATCCCGTTCATCGCGGTCGGCGGAGTGGGCTTGGACGAAGCGGGCGGTTACTGGGAAGCCGGGGCGGTCGCCGTCGGGCTCGGCGGGCCGCTGTTCGGGACCTCCGGCTCGGGTGGTGACCTCGCCCCGATGCGGAAGCGGGCCCGCGAGTTCGTAACCCTGGCCGCCGAGTTCGGCCGCCGGACCGCCGCGGAAAGCCTGCGGTGATGGCCGCCGTCGATTTTCCGGCCACTGAGCTGCTGACCTTCGGTGAATCCATGGTCTCGCTCCGCTCTGCCGGGCCGCTGTCCGTCGGCGGCAGCCTGGATATGCACGTGGCCGGAGCGGAATCGAACGTGGCCGTCGGGGTGGCACGGCTCGGGCACCGCGTTACGTGGGCCGGTGTGGTCGGCGCCGATCCGCAGGGCGAGTACATCCTGCGGCAGTTGCGTTCCGAGGGCATCGGGCTGCAGCACCGGGTGGACACCGTCCGCAGCACCGGAGTGATGTTCCTCGAACAGCGGACGGCCGACGTCACCCGGGCCTTCTACTACCGGGCCGGTTCCGCCGGTTCCACCCTCAGCAGGGAGGACCTGGACCGTGCCCTGACGGCCGGTGCCCGGATCCTGCACCTGACCGGCATCACCGCCGCCCTCAGCCCCGAAGCCCGGAAAGCCGTGGAATATGCGGCCGAGCGCGCCGCTGCCGAAGGCATCGAGGTCTCCCTCGACGTCAACTACCGCAGCAAGCTCTGGTCCCGGGACGAGGCCCGCGCCGTGCTCATGCCGCTCGCCCGGCACGCCAGCATCGTGATCGCCTCCGACGACGAACTCGGGCTCGTCGCGACTGCCGCCGGGGCCGGCTCCCCCGCGACAGCGGACGCCGGCGCCGGTGCTGCGAATGCCGCCGAAACGGCCATGGCCGCAGAACTGCTGGACCGCGGAGTCCGGGAAGTCGTGGTCAAGCGCGGCGCCGCGGGCGCCGGCGTCCACACCGCCGCCGGCCGCTGGGAGACGCCCGCCGTCCCCGTGACCAGCATCGATACCGTGGGCGCCGGGGATGCCTTCACCGCCGGCTACCTCTCCGCCCTGCTCGACGGCGGCGACGTTGCCGCCCGCCTGCAGCGCGGCGCCCTCGCGGGCGCTTTCGCCGTCAGCACCGCCGGGGACTGGGAAGGCCTGCCCCGCACGGAGGAGCTCGCGCTGCTCCGGACCACGCCGGGCGGAACCACCCAGCGCTGAGCCGTACAAAGCCCCACCGATCCGCCTGGATCCCAACCCGATCCGATCAAGAAAGCCTGGACCTGCTGTGAAAATCATTGCCGCGGAAGTCTTCGTGACCAGCCCTTCCCGTAATTTCGTCACGCTCCGGATCACGACCGAGGACGGGGTGACCGGGATCGGGGATGCGACCCTGAACGGGCGTGAGCTCGCGGTCGCGGCGTATCTGAAGGAGCACGTCGCGCAGCTGCTGATCGGGAAGGATCCGCACCGGATCGAGGACACCTGGCAGTTCCTGTACCGGTCCTCGTACTGGCGCCGGGGTCCGGTGACGATGGCCGCGATCGCCGCGGTGGACATGGCGCTGTGGGACATCAAGGGCAAGCTCGCGAACATGCCGGTCTACCAGCTGCTGGGCGGGGCGTCCCGGACCGGGCTGCGGGCCTACGGGCACGCCTCGGGCGCGGACCTGGAGTCGTTGTTCGATTCGGTCCGGGAGCATCTGGAGCTCGGGTACAAGTCGATCCGGATCCAGACCGCGGTGCCGGGGATCAGGGCCGTGTACGGGGTCGCGGCGCAGGCGCAGGCCTCGGGGGAGCGCTATGACTACGAACCGGCCGGGCGGGGGGCGTTTCCGCTGGAGGAGGACTGGGACACCCGGGCCTACCTGCGGCACCTGCCGACGGTGTTCGAGGCGGTCCGGAACGAGTTCGGCCCGGAACTGCCGCTGCTCCACGACGGGCACCACCGGATGACGCCGATCCAGGCCGCGAAGCTGGGCAAGGCGCTGGAGCCCTATGACCTGTTCTGGCTCGAGGACTGCACGCCGGCGGAGAACCAGGAGGCGCTGCGCCTGGTCCGATCCCACACCACCACGCCGCTGGCGATCGGGGAGATCTTCAACACCGTGTACGACTACCAGACGATCATCAGGGAACAGCTGATCGACTACGTCCGGGCCGCGTCGACGCACTTCGGCGGGATCAGCCCGCTGAAGAAGGTGATGGACTTCGCCGCGCAGTACCAGATCAAGTCCGGCTTCCACGGGCCCACGGACATCTCCCCGGTCGGGTTCGCCGCGCAGCTGCACGTGGGCCTGGCGATCCACAACTACGGGATCCAGGAGTACATGCAGCACTCGGACGCCACCAACACCGTCTTCGAGCAGTCGATGACGTTCGTCGACG
>JAODMS010000202.1 GCA_025464925.1 Arthrobacter sp. | reverse complement strand
GCGAAATCTTATGGCGGCGTGGCCGGCCGCGACCTCGATTCCTGCTACCACCGGGCCTGCGACACGATGGAAAACGTCAGCCCGGAACTGCTCAGGGAAATGTCCGGCGCCCTGGCCTACGCCACCGTCACGTTCGCCATGGCCCAGCGCGGTTAAATCGTGACGGGCAGTTCAAGCGGCCTGGCGGATACGCCAAGAGACAATTTGCAGCATTCGCCCGATTCGGGTCAGGAGCCCTGGCGGAACAGATGTCAGGCAGCGGGGCCGCACGCCAGGTCTCGGCGTTAGAACATCATCAGAACGACGCCGGCCACAGTGCACACAATTCCGACCGTCGTCAGGATCCATCCCATAGTCATGACGGTGTTATCGTGCCGCTGAGGGTCGAGGCGCCACCGGGCCGGGTGGCATGCGTCGTAATGCAGCACAACTTCGCTGCCTGGCTCCAGTCCTTGGGTTTCCTCGGCGGGGCGCAGGGAAAGGTGAGGAGTGTTCTTCCCGTCGGACCAGCGGAAACCCTTGAACCCGCCAGCTTCGAAAACCTCGGCGGTGGTGCTAATCCAGGGGCAGCGGTTTTTGGCCATCACATAACCGGCGACCAGCAGCGGAATGCCGGGGACGAACCCCACCCAGGTCATCATTTCCAGGATGGGGCCAAGAACATCTGCGGGTCCGGGCATGGTTCATCTTATCCGCCGGTCTCTGCAGTTGGCAGAGGCAACCTGGGGCAGGAGGGCCGTGCGTGCTTAGGAGCCCCGGTTTAGGCATTCGGAGCGGCCATTCTGGTGTTGGCTAAGGCGGGTCGGCGGACCGGTGGTGCCCGGTTCCGCAGCCAGATTCCGGCTCCGGTAAAATGTGGGCTGCCGACCCCTTCTCAAACAGCCGAATTAGGGCCATTATTCTTGCTACGCCAGTCCGTTGCTGCATAGGTCTCAGGTTGAGGAGAGGAGGCTGCACGCACCTTCGGTCTGTTTCTCGGTGAACCGTCCCGAGAGACCTGATCTGCGCCCGTCCCGGCAACTTCATTCCGATCGGCATAGGCGCGGTTTCACCAGCGCTGCATCCCGGTGAGCTCCAACAGGCGGGCCAAGGACAGCTGCTGGACGCCACAAAAATTTTCCACGGCGAAAGGCTACTGAGATGTTACAGCCACATAAACGACTAACAGCGTCGGGTTCTGCGCTTCTGCTGTTTCTCATGATGTCCACAGCGGCGTGTACCGCGCCAACTTCGACCCCGGCGACGACGACAGGGGTCACGGACCCAGCATCGCCTGCGGCGTCGCCGACCGCGACGTCGGAGACGTCGTCTCCCTCGGTTACGCCGACAGCGACAGCCGCGCCGGCAGCCGCAGGGCCCTGCGGGCCAGGGTCTGCCATCAATTTCGACCGCGCCGCCTTCCAGGCATCACCGAAGATAGACAACAAGTGGTTCCCGCTGACGCCCGGCATGCAGTACACAACAACGGGCAACGTCGTGAGTGCGGAAGGCACTACGGAGCGCACAGTGACCCACTCCGTGACCGGACTGACGAAAGTCATAGACGGTGTGAAGACCCAGGTGATGTGGGACCGGGATTACGCCGACGGAGAGCTCGTGGAATCCGAACTGGCCTTCTTTGCCCAGACGAACAGCGGAACTGTCTGGCTCTTCGGGGAGTACCCGGAAGAGTTCGAAAACGGCGAATTCATCGGCGCGCCCAACACCTTTCTCAGCGGAATCTCTGGAGCCCAGGCGGGGATCGCGATGCCGGCCGAGCCCGGGATCGACACGCCGAACTACGTGCAGGCCCACGCGCCTGCAGTGAACTTCCTGGACTGCGGGGACGTGATGTCGGCGAGCGAGCGAGTATGCGGTGCCACCGGGTGCTACGACAACGTGCTGTTGATTGATGAACACAACCCGCTCGAACCAGCGGTGGGCCACCAACGGAAGTTCTACTCAGCAGGCACGGGTCTGGTGCAAGTGACGGCTGTGGGCGGGGCGGACCAGGAGACCTTGGACCTCGTTAAGGCGGAAAAGCTCTCCGACGCCCAACTGCAAGAGATCAACCAGCAGGCACTCGTGCTCGACAAGCACGCATACGAGGTAAGCCTGAACGACTACGCCAAGACGCCCCCTGCCGAAGTGGCGACGGAGGTTTCTGCCGGCGGCCAGTGAGGGACTTCGAGATTACCGAACATGACGGAATGAAGTGCAGTGCCCATTCGTCAGCTAATCATGCACGGGCGGGTTGAAGCGCCGATATGTCCAGTTCGCTCCTGAGCTCCCATCTTGGGACGAACTTCAACACCGGAATGAGGATGATTGAACACGTCGAAGTGGAGCAAGGAAATGAACGAGATGGCCGCAGCCTTGGCGGCCGGTGCGGAGTTCCCGAAGATGCTCTCACTGGAGCAGGTAAAGGAGATCCTCAACGTCACGAGCTCATTGGTGTACGCGCTGGTTCGCAGCGGTGAATTGCGTGCCGCGCAATTCGGCGGCAGGGGTATCTGGCGGGTACGGGAAGATGATCTCGTTGCATACATCGAGGGCGCCTTTGAGGCGACGGCCGAGCGCATCGCGGCGGGCCAGATCCCGGAAGGTGACGAGGCCGAGAACTGAGGAGCACAGCACAAGACCCGAAGGCCGTCCTACGGGCCACCCCACCCGCCGACCGGGCATCCAAGAGAGCGTCGGCGTTTGCCAATCACAGTGGACCGAGGCACGTCATGACACTGATTTGTCAGCCCGGCGATGGCGCGTGAAATCTTGGCCCCTCCTTGAACGGACGGTTCAATGGGGTTTGCATAATCGCCGTCCTGATCGCAGATGAGTCGTAGGTCTATCAGTGAGATGCCGCGAGCGAAAGCGGCCCTCGTGATGCAGTCGTTGAAGACGGAGAGCGCGGTCCTGATAGTCCGGTGTCCCGGCCCGGAGGAAGGAGTGTCATAGATGGTGCAAAGGGCGGTGGGTAAACCTGTCACTGAAACCGCTTCCGCCATCAATTCATAGTCCGCAGCGAACCGCTCCTGGGCATTGGCGAGAATGTCGAGTGCGTCGATCACAGAACTCGCCGGCATTTGCAGCAAATGGGCGAATCCGAGCGCGTCATTGCCACCGGCGCTTACGACAAGGTGGGTAGCATCGTCCGGGAGGCCATGAAGTTGCCGGGGGACTCCGGATATCACTTCGCCATCCAGAGCCAGAAGAGTGGCTTGCCAGCCAGGCGTGAGCTCGTCACGCAGTTGGGTAACGATGTCCGGCCCGTCCCCGACATATGCCTTGTTGTCGAAGATCGAGTCCCCGAGAAGGACCACATGGCCGGTTGAAGATCCTGTACTACCCATAACCGTCTTTGCCAGGCTCCTTCCTTGAATTACCTTTCATCTGCTTGCGTCACGGCCGTCCTGGACCGGGGATGGTTCCCGGCCCGTAATGGGCCGGGAACCATTGGCGGGGGAGGACCGTCGAGGTCCGCTTTTCGGTGCCCCTCCTGCGGGCCTGACCGCGGGGCGGGTCAGGCACTAATTTGCTGGCGCCGGGTCTTATCCGAGTCAATCTCGACGCGGCGCGGCTTGGCCTTCTCGGCCACCGGGATCCGCAGCGTCAGCACCCCCGCGTCGTAGCTGGCCTTCACGGCGTCGGTATCCAGGGCGTCGCCCAGAATGAGCTGACGGCTGAAGACACCGCGGGGGCGCTCGGCGGCGATCAGCTCCGTGTTTTCCCCGGCCGGGGCGGTGCGCTCGGCTCTCACCGTCAGAACGTTGCGTTCGACGTCGATGTCCACCGAATCGACGTCGACACCCGGCAGATCGAGTGCAACGACGAACTCTTCCCCCTCCTGCCAGGCGTCCATCGGCATCGCGGCCGGCCGCGCTGTCGTGCCGAGGACCAGCTGGGCGAGCCGGTCGAGTTCGCGGAACGGGTCAGTACGCATCAGCATGGTCTACTCACTCCTCACAGATCGTTCTTTATCTTCAATCCAGCCCGGCTATCTATTGTGGCTGGTATAGATTTTTTATAGCACCAAAGAGACATCTAGACAAGAGAATTTTTGAAGGTTGCAGATGAGAGTTGCTGGGGGAGAAGCCATCGTTCACGGCCAACCCAGAGCACATCGAGATCGTCGGGTGGCGATCATGATCTTTGGCCGGCGTCAGCGGTTGGTGCTAGTCCCCGGGATGGAAGGTGCCGCCCCGCCAAAGCCGAGTGCTCCGGGGAATGGCCCGCCAAAGCCCTCGCCTTCGCCGGCACCGCTGCCGAGAAGGCTCCGGGTGAGGGCCTCGCCATCGGCCATCAGGCCATCCACAGCCTTGCTCAGGTGGCTGTCCGCGACCGGAAGGCCATCCAACGCGGCGGCAACGACGGCGCGGCGGACGAGCTCACGCGCGAACGACGCGGTGGTGCCCTCGGTGCGCGCTGCCGCATCCTCGACTGCCTTAGTGCTGAACGGAATTCCCCGGGCATACAGGTTCACGAGCCGGATGCGCTCGGCCTGGACCGGGAGGGGGATATCCACGGCGAGGTCCACGCGTCCGGGGCGCTGCGCCAAGGCGCGCTCGAGCATGTCCACGCGGTTGGTGGTGAGAACGAACGCAACGTCGGCGTCGTTGTCCAGGCCGTCCATGGCGTCCAGTACCTCGAACAGCAGCGGCTGGGGTCCGTGCCCAAAGCTCCGGTCCTCGGCGATGAGGTCACAGTCCTCAAGAACCACAATTGAGGGCTGCAACGCCCTGGCCATGGTGGCAGCCTCTGAGATCCTGGCCAGCGATCCTCCAGCGAGCAGGATGGCGGTGGCTCCTTCGCTCTGGCTCAACAAATACCTTACTGTGTGGGTCTTGCCTGTCCCCGGCTTGCCATAGAGCAGGATGCCCCGCTTGAGGTGTTGCCCATATTGGTTGAGCGAGTCCCGGTGCTCGGCGATACCCAAGGCGTGGTCCGACACCTTCTGCAGCAGGCCCTCCGGCAGGATGACATCGGACGCGGCGAGGGCAGGCCGGGCATGAAAAGTCACTCCGGCCGCGCTTGGGCCATATTCGCCCATGACCAGGGAGATGACTTGGCCTTTCAGGACACTGCGGTGCTGCATTCGCCGACGGAACTCCGAGAGGAAGCCTGCCGCGTTCCGGGTGTCGCCTGCCAGGACTTCGAGGGAAGCTGACTGCCGCCCGTACCGGGGGTTGGCGTCCCGCTGCAGCACCGCGACCGGGCTGCCTCCGTGGCTGAACAGCCACAGTCCCAAGGCCACCGCCTGCCGCTGTTCGTCGGGACCCACCGCGAGGTTGGCGTAGTCAGGCTGGGACAGCGGGAACTGGGGGAAAAATTGGGATTGCTGCAGCATGTCGCTCAACGACTGATGGTGGCGCTGGTCCCCGCCGCCGATGCCCACCAGCCGGAAATCCGCGTCCTCGCCCGCGAGCTCTGCCATCAGGATGTCTGCGTCTACGAAACGGTGCGGCGGGATCTCTTCCACCACCACGGACAGCAATTCTGACGGTACTGCCAAATGCTCCGTGAGCGTTGTCAGTAGTTGAGTTCCCGCTTGCACCCGGTGCTGCCCGGACTGTGCAAGCTGCACCAGCTGTGCAAAATTGTCGATGAACTTCCCCAATTTTTCATCCATGCGCAGACCCTACCAGCGCCATGCGCCCTTCTGCCAAGGGTAGTGGCGCTGCTAGCCGGGTGTGGTCCGGCGCCTTTTGCGGTTTCTGGCCACCAGTCCGATGATGGCGGCTGTGAGGGCAGCGTAGGCGGCGTAGTTGAGGTAGCGGGAGTACTGGTCGATGAGCTGGTACTGGGTTCCGAGCAGGGCGCCGAGCCCGATCAGCACTGTGTTCCAGAGGCCGCTGCCGGCGATGGTGAAGATGCTGAACGTCAGGAGGTCCATTTTCTGGGCACCGGCGGGCAGGGAAATGAGACTGCGCACTCCGGGAATCAGCCTGCCGAAGAAGATGGCGGCC
>JAODMS010000106.1 GCA_025464925.1 Arthrobacter sp. | reverse complement strand
GCAGGGGCGCCGCTGCTGCTTGGTGCACTGGTGCTCAATGGACCGACCTTCGGTTGGAGTGCTGGTGGACGTGAGTGGGCCTACCGGGTCCCGCCGGGCGGTGCAGGCCCATCCCACGGGCTGACCGGATTGCCCATCCAGTACGTCCCGGCGGGGACGGTTTCGCCCCGCATGACGAGGGACGCCGGCCCCACCGTGCCGCCGCTGCCGATCCTGGCCTGCGGCAGGATGACCCCGTGGGGTCCCATGGTTGCTCCGTCCTCGAGCGTAACAGTGTCGATGCTCATTACGCGGTCGTGGAACAGATGGGTCTGGATGACGCAGCCGCGGTTGACCGTTGAGTTGCTGCCGAGGGTGACCAGGTCCGCTTCGGGAAGCCAGTAGCTTTCGCACCAGGTGCCTGCGCCGATCCTGGCGCCGAGGGCCCTTAACCACCAGACCAGGGCCGGTGTGCCCGTGGCCCCCCGCGCGAACCAGGGCGCACTGACCATCTCGATGAAGGTATCCACCACTTCGTTCCGCCAGATGAAGGAACTCCAGAGCGGATGTTCGCCGGGGCTGATGCGTCCGACCAGGATCCACTTGGCCACCACGGAGCTGCCTGCGGCCGCGGCGCCGGCAAGGAGCATCACCACGCCGCCCAGAGCCGCGGCCGCGCCGTAGTTATAGGCGCCGGCCAGCCAGTCGAAGGTGAGCAGGACCCCGGCCGCGAGGGCGACGGTGAGGACCACCGGGACAAAGCGGCACAGCTCCCACAGGGCCCGGGCAACCTTGAGTCTCCGTGGCGGCTGGTACGTCCGGGCGTCATCGTCGGAGGCAAGGGCGGTGCGCCGGAGCCTCACGGGCGGGCTGCCCAGCCACGAGGTTCCGGATTTTGACTTGGCGGGCGTCGCCGAGAGCACCGCCACCAGGGAGTTCTTGGGTACGTTGCGTCCTGCGGCGGTCATGCCCGAGTTGCCAAGGAAGGAACGCTTGCCGATCTTGGCCGGGGCAATCCTCATCCAGCCGCCGTCGAGTTCGTAGGTGGCCACCATGGTGTCGTCGGCCAGGAAGGCACCTTCGCCGACAGTCGTCATCTTGGGTATCAGCAGGACGGTGGAGGCTTCCACGTTCTTGCCGATCTTCGCGCCGAGCAGCCGGAGCCAGACCGGGGTGAAAAGGCTGGCGTAGATCGGAAACAGCAGCTCGCGGGCGAGGTCGAGAACGCGTTCAGTGGCCCAGACCTGCCAGCCGATCCGGCTGCGCACCCGGTGGTAGCCCTCGGTGAGCCCGGCCCCGAGGAGCCGCGTGGTGAGCAGGATCAGCAGCAGATTGGCCAGGAACCAGGCCAGTGCGGCCAGCGGGAGGGACAGCAGGAGTTGCGGCAGCGCCGCCGACAGCGAAGCGCTGCCCTGGATGAACAGGAAGACCACCAGCGCCGCCGCCGCAGCGGAGAGGTAGGGGATCAGCGCCAGGACGGCCGAGGCCGCGGCGAAACCGGCGAACCAGAGCCGGCCGATCAGATGATGCTCCGGGGGAGTGTCCGGCCGGGAGTGCTTGGCCTTTCCAAGGCGCTCCGCCGGTGACCCGGCGACCAGTTGCCCGGCCTTCACCTTCCCGAGCACGGCGGAGCCAGGCTCCACTTGGGCCCCGGCGCCAATCGTGGCGCCCGGCATGAGCGTGCTGCGTGCCCCGACCGTCGCACCGGTGCCGATACGGATGGCGCCGATGTGGACGCGGTCCCCGTCGATCCACCAGCCGGACAGGTCCACTTCGGGCTCGATATTGGCGCCACCGCCGAGGGAGAGCAGGCCCGTGACCGGCGGGAGCGAATGCAGCTGGACGTCGTTGCCGATCTTCGCGCCGAGAGCCCGGGCGTAGTACGGCACCCAGGGCGCGCTGGCCAGGCTGATGGCACCGGCGAGGTCCTGGATCTGCTCCGCCAGCCAGAGGCGCAGGTGTACGCGCCCTGACCGGGGATACGTTCCCGGTACGACATTCCTCAGCAGGATGCGGGCGGCCACGACGGACACCAGCATCCGGCCGGCGGGGCTGACGAAGACCAGCCAGGAAACACCGACCCACCACCAGGAGACCGTGGAGGCGGCGGAGAATCCGGCGAGCCCGGACAGCAGGTTGTTGCCGGCCATCAGGTAGGTGAGCCAGCGCATGCCCACGAGGATGTGCAGCGGAATGCCCAGCAGTGTCTGGAAAACCTGTGATTTGCGGGAGGTGGGCCGGACCGTCCGTTCCGGTGCCGGGCCCGCTCCGCTCTCGGGCAGGGACTGCCGTGCCACGTCCAGAAGTGCGCCGATCCGAGGGGTCGCGTAGATGTCAGCCACCGTGATGGTGGGGTAGCGGACACGGAGGGCAGACACCAGCTGGGCGGCGGCGAGGGAGCCGCCGCCGTAGGCGAAGAAGTCGGCGTCGAGGGAAGCGACGGTGCTGCCCAGCACGGAGCTCCACTGCTCCGCAATCCAGCGTGCGTCCTCGGGCAGGTTCAGCGGGGCGCTCTCGGCGTCGGCGGCGCCGGCGCCCGTAAGCGGCCAGGGCAAGGCATGGCGGTCGACCTTGCCGCTGGTCTTGGTGGGGAGGGAATCCACGAGGGTAAGCAGCGGGATCAGCGGGGCCGGAAGGCTGGCACCCAGCAGTTCCCGCGCCGCAGCCAGGTCGATGTCGTGGCCGGCCGCGGGCGACAGGTAACCGACGAGGATCTGGTTGCCGGCGGCCGTCGTCTGCACCGCTGCCGCGGCGCCGGCGATGCCCGGAAGCGATTGCAGGGCGGCGTCGATTTCACCCAGCTCGATCCGGCGCCCGCCGAGCTTGACCTGCTCATCGGCGCGGCCCTGGAAGATAAGGCCTTGGGCTTCGTAGCGGACGAGGTCACCGGAACGGTAGGCGCGCGCCCAGCCCAGGGATGGCATGGGGGCGTATTTTTCCGCGTCCTTCTGCGGGTCGAGGTAGCGGGCCAGCCCGACGCCGCCGATGATCAGCTCGCCCACCCCGCCTTCAGCGACAGGCCGCGAATCGGCGTCGACGACGGCGAGGTCCCAGCCGTCCAGCGGCAGGCCGATCCTGACCGGCCCGGGCCCGCCCAGCGGAGCGGCACAGGCGACGACTGTCGCCTCGGTGGGGCCGTACGTGTTCCACACCTCGCGGCCCTCCACGGCGAGGCGCTCCGCGAGCTCCGGCGGGCACGCCTCGCCGCCGAAGATCAGCAGCCGGACGCTTTCGAGGGATTCGACCGGCCAGAGCGCGGCGAGCGTTGGAACTGTCGAAACGACGCTGATGCCGTGGCTGATCAGCCATGGGCCCAGGTCCATGCCGGTCCGGACCAGTGCGCGCGGAGCGGGGACGAGGCACGCCCCGTGGCGCCACGCGAGCCACATTTCCTCACAAGAGGCATCGAAGGCCACGGACAGGCCGGCCAGGACGCGGTCCTGCGGCCCGATCGGCTCGTCCGGGAGGAAGATCCGGGCCTCTGCGTCGACGAAGGCCGCCGCGGAGCGGTGCTGCACCGCGACGCCTTTGGGGGTTCCGGTGGAGCCGGAGGTGAAGATCACCCAGGCGTCATCGTCAGGGGACGGCAGCCTGGCGGTTGGGAAAGGCCGGGGCCGCTTGCTGCCCGTGACAATCTGGCCGCGGCCGCGCAGGATGCCGGCCACCCGCGCCTCACCGAAGACGAGTTTGGCCCGTTCGTCGGGGTCGTCGGCGTCCACCGGAACGTAGGCGGCACCCACCAGCAGCACCGCCAGGATCGAAATGTAAAGCTGGTTGGTGCCGGACGGAATCCGGACTCCGATCTTGTCCCCCGAGCCCAGTCCCGCCAGATGCAGCTCCCGGGCGGTGGCCCGGACCTCCGCCATGAGCTGCGCGTAGCTGAGCGAGCGCTCGCCGTCATCGAGGGCGGAGGCGCCCGGGAAGCGGATGGCAGTGGCCTGCAGGACGTCGATCAGCGTCCGCTCCGCCGGCGCCGCGAGGGCGCCCGGCAATTGCGCCCGGTACACCTGCCCGGGAGCTGCCTCCGCGGGTTCGGAGACCGTGGGCATGTCAGAAACCCCGACGGCGGTGCGCGAGTAAGGGGGGCCACCGGTCGGTGGTTGCTGCTCGGTCACAGGGGAATTCTCTCTGCCGGAGATGAACGGAAGGTGTCCGGGGTTGCCGGCCGTACTCCCGGTGCTCGCCGGATGTTCGCACGCCGTTTGTCCGGCATGCTGTGGGTTTGTTCAGCTCGTTGCCCGGCTCAGGGGACCAGGATAACTTTGCCGGTGGTGCGCCGCTGCTCGAGGTCATCGTGGGCCTGGGCTGCTTCGGCGAGGGAGTAGCGGGCGCCGATCCGTACCTTGAGGCTGCCGTTGGCGGCCGCGGCAAAGATCTCATCGGAGCGCCAGCGCCGCTCCTGCGCATTGAGCAGATAGTGGACGATGGTCGGCCGGGTCAGGTACAATGAGCCGCCGGCGTTGAGCCGCTGCGGGTCAACCGGCGGGACAGGTCCCGAGGCGGCACCGAAGAGCACCAGCGTGCCCCGGATGCGCAGGGCAGCGAGGGAACCGTCGAAAGTGTCCTTCCCGACGCCGTCGTACACCACATCCACGCCGGTCCCGTCGGTCAGTTCGCGGACCTTCTGTGCGAACCCGTCATAGCGCAGGACCTGGTCGGCGCCGGCTTCGCGGGCCAGTTGCTCCTTCTCATCGGCGGAGACCGTGGTGATCACGCGCGTCCCCTTGGCCTTGAGCAGCTGGATCAGCAGCAGCCCGACACCGCCGGCACCGGCATGGACCAGGACGGTGTGGCCGGGCTCGACCCGGAAGGTGGAATTGATCAGGTAGTGCGCGGTGATGCCCTGCAGCGGCAGCGCCGCGGCTGTGAAGTCGTCCAGGCCGGCCGGCACGGGGAGCGCCTTGTCCGCGTCGACGAGGGCATACGCGGCATAGCAGTTGATGCCCTCTGCCGTCGCCACCCGGTCGCCCGGGGAGAAGCCGGTCACGCCTTCCCCGATTTCCTCCACGGCTCCCGAGGCCTCGGATCCGGGGGTGAAGGGGTACTGCACCTTGTAGCTGCCGCTGCGCTTGTACGTGTCGATGAAGTTCACGCCGGCGGCGGCAACCTTGATCAGTAGCTGTCCGGGGCCAGGAACCGGCCGTGCCGTCTCTGCCGGTTCCAGTACCTCGGGGCCGCCCGGCTGCCGGGCAATAACTGTGTGCATCTTGGTCTCCTTGTCAGGGCGGGTTTCCCCGCCCGCATCCTTTGTCCATCCTAGGGACACCTGCGCCAACGACGAAGTGACCGCCGGAATCCGGCGGTCACTTCGTGTCATGCTGCCCGGCAGCCCTGGCGGGGCATCTCACCGCAGGTCAGTTGCCCAGGTCCTCCGAAGCAACGGGCTGCCAGCCGAGCAGCTGGTCGATATGTTCGGTCTTGTGGGCGGCATAGGCCTCATCGGCAGCGTTCTGGTGGCCGGGTCCGACCTTGATTGTCAGAAACTGGCTGCACGCGAAGGCGTTGCACCGGATCTCCGTGGCGTGCGAGTAGCTGTAGCCGGGGTGTTCTTCCTCGACGCGGCGGAGGGCGTCGGTGACTGATTTAGCCGACGCTGCCAGCTCGGCAACTGCCGTGTCTCCCATCAGGGTGATGAAGTCTGAAAGTTCAATGCTCATGGTGTCCGCCCTTCATTGCCGATCTTTGTTGTTGGACCTTATGTGGGCCGCATCACAAAAATGGCTCGACACGCCGAAGGATGCAGGTGACGGCGGTCGGTGCTCCCGGCACGGCCGCTGGTCATCGCCGGCCTGGGGTTTCTTGCCTCGTATTCGGTGAAGGTGATCGCGGACCTGCCCGTCTCCGGCGTCTGGCCGCGGTGCTCATGGGTACTCGACCCAAGGCGGAATCTACTGCTGATCCCCACATCCGCTAACCGGAAAATGGCATCCGTCTTTGGACAGCAGTTCGCCCGGCTCCGGGAATCCCGGAACCGGGCGAACTGTGGTTGTGCTGCCGGTTAGCTGCCTGTCCTAAACGTCCAGGACGTCGTCGGCAGGGCGTTCCCGGTGGCGTCCTTGATGCTGTTGGCCAGCCGGACGGTGTACGTCGTGTTGGCCGCCAGGTTGGCGCTCGGGTTCAGCGTCGCCGTCCGGGTGAGGCTGGTGTACGTCACTGTTGCCAGCACCGTCGTCCCGGCCGCGTTGGTGACCCGGACACTGGTGGTGCTGACTCCGGTGACCGCTTCACTGAAGACCGCCGCGATGTTACCGCTGCGGGCGAACCCCGTGGCGTTGGCTGCCGGTGTCCGTCCGGTCACCGTGGGGCCGGCCTCCGTGGTGAAGCTCCAGCTGGTGGCGGTCAAGCGGTTGGCCGTGGCGTCCATGATCCCGTTCGTCAGCTGCGCCGTGTAACGGGTGTTGACCGCGAGGTTGGCGGTCGGGTTCAGCGTCGCGGTCCGGGTGAGGACGTTGTACGACACTGCGGCCGGCACAGCCACCCCGGCAGGGTTGATGAGCCGGACATTGGTGGTGGTAATCCCGGTGACCGCTTCACTGAAGACCGCGGTGACATTGGCGTTTGCGGCGACGTTCGTCGCGTTCACCGCCGGTGTCCGTCCGGTCACCGTCGGGGGCTGCCCAACGGTGGTGAACGTCCAGGACGTCGTCGGCAGCGCGTTCCCGGTGGCGTCCCTGATGGTGTTGGCCAGCCGGACGGTGTACGTCGTGTTGGCCGCCAGGTTGGCGCTCGGGTTCAGCGTCGCCGTCCGGGTGGTGGCGTTGTAGGTCACTGCGGCCGCCATCGTCGTCCCGGCCGGGTTGGTGACCCGGACACTGGTGGTGCTGACCCCAGTGACCGCCTCACTGAAGACCGCCGTGACATCAGTGCCTACGGCGACGTTCGTCGCGTTCACCGCCGGTGTCCGTCCGGTCACCGTCGGGGCCGGCCCGACGGTGGTGAACGTCCAGGTGGTGGCGGCCAGGCGGTTGCCGGTGGCGTCGGTGATCCCGTCGGTCAGCCGCACCGTGTACGTCGTGTTGGCCACGAGGTCGACGCTCGGGTTGAGCGTCGCCGTCCGGGTGGTGGCGTTGTAGGTCACTGCGGCCGCCATCGTCGTCCCGGCCGGGTTGGTGACCCGGACCGTGGTGCCATTGATTCCGGTGACCGCCTCACTGAAGACCGCCGTGACATCGGCGTTTACGGCGACGTTCGTCGCGTTCACCGCAGGTGTCCGTCCGGTCACCGTCGGGGGCTCCCCGACGGTGGTGAACGTCCAGGTGGTGGCCTCGAGTGTGTTGCCCTCCGTATCCCGTATGCCGTTGGTGAGCGACACCTTATAGACGGTGTCTCCTACCAGATCGGCGTTGGGGTTCAGCGTTGCCGTCCGGGTCACCGCGTCATAGCTGACGGCGGCGGGGACAGCAGCGCCGGCGGCGTCAGTCAGCACCATCGTGGTGGCGCTGACGTCGGTGACGGCTTCGCTGAAGGTTGCCGTGACGTTGCCGGCCACAGGAACGGCCGTGGCGGCGGATGCCGGCGTGCCGATGGTCATGAACGGAGCCTCCCGGTCCCCCAGGGCGAGGGTCTGGTCGGTGAACCGAAGCTGTTCAACATTGGTGATCCGGTCGGTGCCGTCATTCCCTGTGCCGCCGGTATGATCAACGGTTGTCACGCCGGCGGTGGTGCTGATGTTGTACTCCGCCCGCGGGCCCGAGAAGGCCGCCGTGTCGATGTCCGCCGCTGCTGGTGTGTCAAGGATTTCCCGCACGATCACGATCTGGCCGGGATCAATGGCGCCGGCCATGATATCGGCCTGCAGCTCCTTCAGCGAGGAAGCGGACCGGGTCTCGGTCGCCGGATTGCTCACATCGTTGCGGACGCTGAGTCGGGCGTTGAGCCATTTGTTGCCGTCAATGATGTCGTCGGCCCCGTTACCCCAGATCTCGTCGTTGCCGGCACCGCCGAGAAGGATGTTGCCGGCACCGAAGGAGGTTGCCCCCGCCGGAAGCAGGTCCTTCAGGCCGTTGATGCGGGCGATGCCTTCGGCGTCGAGCGCGTTGGTCGCCCCTGGTACGTTCACTTCCGTATCAGCGTCCGAGGGGACGGTGTCGGTTCCGCGCAGGATGTCGTTTTTGTCCCAACCCGATATTGCCTCGACCAGCAGGAACCGGTCCTTAAGGGCGTTGGGGCCTTCGACGACCACCATGCGCATATCCGAATCCGCCGCTTCAGCAGACCGGGCATGGGTGACCCAGTCGAAGCCGTACAGCCCGTGGTTGCGCTCGATGCCCGGCCCGGCGACCATGATGTCGTCGCCGCCCTCGGCGTCGTAGTCGTCTTCACCGC